>JAZOOM010000088.1:0-5986 GCA_045655025.1 Eubacteriales bacterium
AGGATGCTCAAAAATATCAGAATTATTTTTGGGCAGAGCGATTCATGGCCGAGATCGACTCCTACCCCAAGGACTTGAAGCGCGTGGTCAAGGCCGCCGTCATCGCCAAAGAAGACTACCTCGCCTCGGGCGTGACCGAAAACGACTACGAATACAAGTACCAGTCCGACATTGAGCGCATCTACGAGGTCAATTCCCTCATTCCCATCGACTACGAGTACGCCGTGGGATGGGACGAATACCACGCCTACACCAGCGGCAATGTCCTCTTAGTCATGCTCATGCTCGTCCTTGCCCCGGGGCTCTGCATCGAGGAATTCTCCTCGGGCATGTACCCCATCCTCCATGCCACCAAGAAGGGCCGACTGCACACCTTCCTGAACAAACTGGGCGCGCTGGCATTGTTCACCACCCTCGCCGTGGTGCTGTTCACCGCCACAACCCTGGCCTTTTACGGCGCAAGCTACGGGTTCTCCTCCCTCGGCAACTTCGTCCAGGTCTTCGAGGACTTCAAGTTCTGCCCCGAGATCATCACCGTGGGCGAGCTGTTGGCCATCTCCGTGCTGACCAAGATTTTGGTGCTGTTCGCGCTGGGAACCCTCATTATGTTGGTCTCGGTGTTCATCAAGAAGTACGCCCTGACTTTTGTGGCCTCCCTCGGTGCGGTCGCGGTCAACTTCGTTCTGTACTTCTTCATTTCTCTGGAACAGACGGGCTCCTACGATATGCTCAATCTGTTCACGGTCATGGACACCAAAACAGCCTACACCCGCTACTACTCCCTCAACGTATTTGAGGAATCCGTGCCCTACATCCCCCTGTCTGTTGGCCTGTTCGCCGTCCTTGCCGTGGCCTTTGCCGCCCTGTCTGCCTTCGCCTTCTGCCGAACCCAAGGCGCGGTGAAGATCAAGACCAAGAAGCCCATCAAGCTTCCCGCAAGAGCGATACCCATGCCTTGCCGTACTCTGTTCGGCGCGGAGATGGGTAAGCTCCTTCTGGCCAATAAGTTCATCATCATCGTGGCTGTCGTTCTGCTGGCCAAGGGCTTTATCGCCACCGAAACCTTTACTTATACCGAATCCTTTACGGATAGCGTGTACAAGGAGTACATGACCACCCTTTCGGGCGAGCTGACCGAGGATAAGCTGGCCTACATGGAGGAAGAACGCAACCGCATCGACACCGCCAAGAACGGCTTTAATCAAGTCGTGGCGGATTACCACCAGGGCAAGATCACCCAGCAGGAATACCTCGCGTTTGTCGATGAATACGACTACGCCAAGGATCGTGACAGCCATTTTGCCCGCATCGAAAACCGCCGTGACTACATTCTGTCGGTGCAAGCCGCCGGAAAGGACGCCCACTTCGTCTACGACACGGGCTGGAATACTCTGTTCAGCCAAGGCTTTGACTACCTACTCTACGGCCTCGTCCTGCTCCTGTTCGCGGGCGTGTTCGCCAACGAGATCCGCGGCGGCATCCACAACATCCTCAAAGCCACGGGCAAGGGTCGTTGGCGTCTGTTCCTTGCTAAATACGCGGCGGTGCTGACCCTCGCAACGATTCTGTTTGCGGCCTTTACCGCCATCGACCTGGCCGCTGCCATGAAGTCTTTCGAGTTCCCCGCGTGGGATGCGCCCGTGCAAAGTCTCACCATGTTTGGAGCCCAACCCACCATGACCGTGGCTCAGTTCGTCGCCCTTTGGATCGCCGTCAAGTGGCTGGCCGTCGCTCTGCTCGTCACCGCCCTCACGGGAATTTCTCTCCTGTCTGGTAGGGTACTCAACACCATGGCCATCGTTGCCACCGTCACCCTTATGCCGTTCCTGCTCCGCCGCTTCGGTCTGGCAGTGGCGCAGTATTTCGACTTTACATATCTGCTGGAAGGTACGAGCTTCCTCACCACAGCGGCAAGCTCCGGACTTTATCTCACACTGGCGGTTACAGTTCTCGCCGCCGCTATCACGATCCTCACATGGCTTGCCAAACAGATGTGGGTGGGCCGTAAACACTCATAGAAATTCAGGAGAACGATTATGAAGAAAATTCTGCTCACTTCCTTAGCTTTAACTCTCTTAACCATCTCCCTTTTCGGTTGCTCCCGCCGAGACAAGTACCAAGACATACTGGACAGCCAATACCCCACAGATGCCACCGAGGCCGAGACACCCGCGGTCATGGACAAGGATACCGAGGTGGACGGCTACAAAGCCACAATCATCAAAAAAACAGGAAATACCCCCTACTATAAGGGCAAGACCGTAGCCGATCTGGAGGCACTTTTCAAGACCGCGAGCCGAGGCACCAATGCGGGAACCCTCACCGCCACGGGGAAATACTACAACGTCAGCTTTGAGGATTATACCGAACAGAACTATTATTACAACAAACTTACGGGGAACATCACCGAATGGTGCTCCGATCCTCTTTGTGAGCTGGGAGATACATGTGTTTGGTTCTGGTCGAAGATCCTGTACATTGGGGCGGAGCATATCTATTTCGCGTCGGAGTACGACGGG
Source organism: Eubacteriales bacterium (assembly GCA_045655025.1). Lineage (GTDB taxonomy): Bacteria > Bacillota > Clostridia > Oscillospirales > CAG-272 > CAMEON01. Next base: position 2,520 of record JAZOOM010000088.1, read on the forward strand.
AATAAGTGGCTGTACCGTAGCGACCTGCAACGGAACAACGTGGAAAAGGTGTACGACATTCCCGGGAATGAAACCGTAAAGGTAAAATATGCCACCGACGATACCGTGTTCCTTTACTATATGAGCACGGATGCCTCGGGGAAGACCTTGAACAGTCTTTATGCCCTGACCATAGGAGAGGAAGTCCCCTTCAAAATATCGGGGGATTTGAACGTGGGTAGTAACTTGTTCAATTCCTCCGGCATCTACTACAGTTTAGTCGGCGACCCGGAGCGCACCTGTTACCGAACCGATCATGCCTTTACATCCTCCACACCCATGTGGGATAACGCGAAAGCGACAGCTATGACAGAGAGGTACATCATTGTCGAAGAGTACACCGAGGATATTATGCTGTATCCCTCCTTCATCTACGATACCGAAACCGAAAAAACCTATTCGCTGGTGGAAACCAAATACGAATGTGTGATCGCGGGAGACTACGTATATTTCGAGCGCGATATGACCGAGGAGGAAATGGCCGACGATCCCATGCGGGATTACTACACCTATACGTGGAAGGATGGGCGGAAGACCATGCATGGCCGAACCAGCCGCGGCGGACGCATTTACCGTATCAAGATCAGCGACCTTGGGAAGGAGAACGCGGCCGAGTGTGTCCTTCAGGTTACCTACGACGGTGTACCCGTCCGTATTGAGGACTTTGAGGTGGACGGTGACGTGATCTACATCTCCTTCAAAAACCACGAGGAGTACAAGAATTACTTCAATCAGGATTACGACGATTCCACCTCTAACGATCAGCCCCACCATGCCGTAGCCGACCTGCAAAACGGAACCGTCACCTTTTTGGAATTTGAAAAAGAGTGATCGGATAGGTAGAAAGGATGCATTATGTACCGATACGAATGGAAAAAGCTGCTGAAAAACCGCTTCGTTACGGTGTTTTTCTGTGCGCTTCTGATCCTCAACGGAATTTTGTCCTTTGCCGAAGCCAAGAATACCGATCTCGTGTCCTCCAAGGAGGTAGCCGCTACTATCCAAGCCTATGAGCGCGATCCCGTTGCGTGGGAGGAGGAATACCAAGCGCTTGCGGAATATAACGACCAATTCGTAGAACAACAGTACGAAGAGATGGATGCATTTATCCCCCAATACCCCGGGGACGTCTTCGAGTGGGAATACACCGAGGAGGCCCTGCGCTACCTGGTCTATCGGGACGCAAAGCTCCATCTGGACAGCAAGGACACCTTTGACGAGACCTACCGCAGGATCCTGGCCCGCGTGGTCAAGAATGCCGAGCTGGCGAAGGAGGACTACATAGCCGTGGGGGTCGGTGAGGACGCCTATGAGTACAAGTACCAGAACGACATCGCCGCCATCTACCGTGTCAATTCCATCCTTCCGTTGGAATTTGAGTACACCCGCGGCTGGGAGCAGTACCACAGCTACAACAGCGGAAACATCCTGTTGGTGCTACTTGTTCTTGTACTTGCTCCCGCCATCAGCCTGACCGAGCATACGACGGGGATGTACCCCATCCTGCATACCGCCAAGCACGGACGGGGAAAGACCCTGCTCCATAAGCTGTTGGTGCTCGCTACCGCGGTCACCTGTTTGGTGCTTCTGTTTACAGGCATAAATCTGATCGCTTTCGGGCAAAGCTATGGCTTTTCTTCCCTCGGAAACCTCATACAGGCCTTTGAGGGCTATCGAATGTGTCCCGAGATCATCACGGTGGGGGAGTATCTGCTTATCTCCGTGGGGATCAGGATCCTGGCGCTGTTTGCTTTGGGAACTGTTCTGGTTTTGCTATCCCAACTGATCAGATCCTACGCCCTCTCCTTCGTAGCCTCCCTTGGCTTTGTGGCGACCCAGTACGTCCTGTATTTCTTCATGTCCATCGACCAGACAGGCTCCTATGATATGCTCAACGTATTCACCGTCATGGACACCCATAAGACCTTTACACGCTACTACTCATTGAACTTCTTCGGGGAATCGGTTCCGTTTTTGAAAGCGTCGGTGTTCTTCTATCTGGCCGTCGTTCTTCTCTGCACGGCGGGGCTGTTCACCCTGTACCGCCGTACCCCGGGCGCGTCGGTCAAACGCTTCAAGTTGCGTGTTCCTTCGGTAGCCATCCCCGTCCCCTGCCGTAACCTATTCGGTGCCGAGGTGGGAAAGACGCTGATCGCCAGCCGCTATATCCTGCTTGTGATCGTGGTTCTCATAGCCAAGGGGGTTACTGCGTCGGAGGCCTTCGTCAACGACAATGCCTTCTCGGATCAGATCTATCGGGAGTACATGACCGAGCTGGAGGGCGAGCTGACCGTGGAAAAGCTGGCGTATATCGAAGCCGAGGGATCCCGCATGAGACAGGCCATCGCGGGATTTGACAGTGTGATCTCGGACTACAGGCAAGGAAAAATCTCCTTGGAGGAGTACAATGCATACCGTGCCGAAAAGGATTACGCCGATGCGCGGATGGACACCTTTCCCGTCATCGAAGCCCGCCGTGACTACATCCTGTCCATGAAAGAAGTAGGGAAGGACGCCTACTTCGTCTACGACACGGGCTGGAATACTCTGTTCAGCCAGGGCTTTGACTACCTGCTCTACGGCCTTGTCCTGCTCCTGTTCGCGGGCGTGTTCGCCAACGAGATCCGCGGCGGCATCCACAACATTCTCAAAGCCACGGGCAAGGGGCGTTGGCGTCTGTTCCTCGCCAAATATGCGGCAGTGCTGACCCTCGCAACCGTCCTGTTCGCGGCCTTTACCGCCATCGACCTGACCGCCGCCATGAAATCCTTTGAGTTCCCCGCGTGGGACGCGCCCGTCCAGAGTCTTACCATGTTCGGAAGTCAGCCGAGCATGACCATGGCGCAGTTCGTTGCCCTCTGGATCGCCGTCAAGTGGCTGGCCGTCGCTCTGCTCGTCACCGCTCTCACAGGGATTTCCCTCCTGTCGGGCAAGGTACTCAACACCATGGCCATCGTCGCCACCGTCACCCTCATGCCCTTCCTGCTCCGCAGATTTGGCCTTGCCGTGGCGCAGTATTTCGACTTTACCTATCTGCTGGAGGGCACATGCTTCCTCACCACAGCGGCAGGTTCCGGGCTTTATCTTACGCTGACGGTTGCTGTTATCGTCGCCGTTATCATGATCCTCACATGGCTCTCCAAGCGGACTTGGGTGGGTCGTAAACACCATTAAGAAAGAAGGAAAATACCATGCTGACCATCAATAACCTTTCCAAATCCTACGGCTCCAACCTCGCCCTCAATCAGTTCACCTACAGCTTCGACCACGGAATTTACGCCCTGCTGGGCCCCAACGGCTCGGGCAAGCCTACGCTTATGAACATCGTCACCCAGAACCTCAAATCCGACAACGGTGAGATTCTGTTGGACGATACCCCCATCGGCAAGCTGGGTGCATCCTACCGCGAAAAGCTGGGTTTTATGCCC
>JAZOOM010000089.1:0-2030 GCA_045655025.1 Eubacteriales bacterium
TGAACAAAACACTGAAAAAATTGCAGGGCTTCGGGGGCGTGAAGGGCCCTGTGGTCACCGTTGTGATGGACGGCGTGGGGCTTGCTGCCGAAACGGCAGGAAACGCGGTGTTTGCCGCCTACACCCCAACGCTTGATCGGCTGATGCGTGAATACCCGACGGTTCGCCTCAAAGCACACGGCACTGCCGTGGGTCTTCCCTCCGATGACGATATGGGCAACTCCGAGGTGGGTCACAACGCCCTCGGCGCGGGTCAGGTCTTTGCACAGGGCGCAAAGCTGGTCACACAGTCCATTGAGTCGGGCAAGATGTTCGCCTCCGAGACCTGGCAGACCCTCATCGGCGGAGTTAAGACCAATAACTCCACCCTCCACTTCCTGGGTCTGTTCTCCGACGGTAACGTCCACTCCCACATCGACCACCTGAAGGCTATGCTGGTGCAGGCTAAGAAGGAGGGCGTTTCCCGCGTCCGCATCCATATCCTCATCGACGGCCGTGACGTGGGCGAGACCTCCGCTCTGGAGTACATCAACCCCTTCGAGGCCTTCATCGCAGACCTCCGCTGTGAGTCCTTCGACATCGCCATCGCCTCCGGCGGTGGCCGCATGAAGGTGACTATGGACAGATACGAGGCCGACTGGTCTATGGTGGAGCGTGGCTGGAACACCCACGTGCTGGGTAACGGACGTCAGTTCGCTTCTGCCGCCGAGGCCGTTGAGACCTACCGCGCAGAGCTGGGTGTGATCGATCAGGATCTGCCTCCCTTCGTCATCGCCAAGGACGGTCAGCCTGTTGGTACCATCAACGACGGCGACTCCGTGATCTTCTTCAACTTCCGCGGCGACCGCGCCATCGAGATCTCCAAGACCTTCGACGCTGCCGAGGGCGAGTTCGACAAGTTCGACCGCGTCCGCGTGCCCGCCGTGCTGTACGCCGGTATGCTGGAGTACGACGGCGACCTGCACATTCCCCACCGCTATCTGGTCAATCCCCCCGAGATCACCAACACCATGGGTGAGTATCTGGCAAACACCGGTGTGAAGCAGTACGCCATCTCCGAGACCCAGAAGTACGGTCACGTCACCTATTTCTGGAACGGCAACAAGTCGGGCAAGTTCTCCGACGAGCTGGAGACCTACGTGGAGGTTCCCTCCGACGTGGTTCCCTTCGAGCAGAGACCCTGGATGAAGTGCGCCGAGATCACCGACAAGCTCATTGAGGCGCTGGAGGCAGGCGAGTACACCTACTACCGCGTCAACTTCCCCAACGGCGACATGGTGGGTCACACCGGCTCCCTGCTGGCTACCCGTTGCTCCATGGAGGCTCTTGACCTTCAGCTGGCTCGCATCCTCACCGTTGTGGACAAGCTGGGCGGCGTGGCTCTCATCACCGCCGACCACGGTAACGCCGACGAGATGTACGAGTGCGACAAGAAGGGTATGCCCAAGGCAGGCAAGGATGGCAAGTTCAAGGCCAAGACCAGCCACACCCTGAATCCCGTTCCCTGCATCATCTATGATAACACCGCCGCCAAGGATTCCTACACCGTCAAGGCCGACAACGGCACCTTCGGTCTGTCCAACGTGGCCGCCACTATGGTCAACCTCATGGGCTATGAGGCTCCCGCTATGTGGGATGAGTCCATCATTGAGGTGAAGTAATTTCTCATAAAGACATACCGCCGTCATGGGTTTCCGTGGCGGCGGTATTTCATTGGGATCGCTTGACAAACGGCGGAGAGTATGGTATTCTATATGTATTGATTTTCGGCTTTCAAATTGCAGTTTATCGGTCTGTTTGCCGTCAGCCTTTTCCTCGTGCCCCAAAGGGGTGCAGGGGGCGAAGCCCCCGCATAAAACGCGCCAGGGGGGCGGTGTCGGAGGAGCTTTCCCACAAGCCGCACCACGGACAAATGCTGCTTTAGCGGCATTTGTAAGCCGCAACCGGTAACTTCGAATAGTTGCCTGCTTTCGCGTTGCGGCGGCCCTCTGACGCGCGGCGGAAGCCGCAAGAAAATTGGCTATAACGAG
>JAZOOM010000090.1:0-3129 GCA_045655025.1 Eubacteriales bacterium
AGGGTGCCATGCAGGAGATCGAGGAGCAGTTCGGCTTCCCCGTGTACTCCATCGTAGACGTCTACGACATCATCGAGTACCTGGAGGAAGACCCCGCCAACGAGGAGAACGTCACCCGCATCAAGAACTATCTGGCAGTCAACGGTGCTAAGGCGTAAGAAGGTTCCTTTAGAAAACCATCTTGCTGTAAACAATTATTATTGAAAGTTTTTGGGATTCTTAAACCCTTTTTTCAAAAAGGGTTTAAGCGGGTGCAGGGCAGAGCCCTGCTACCGTTCCCCGGAAAGGAACTCTTATGCCAAGAAGTCTCATCAGCATTCTGGAACTGTCCATCCCCGAGCTGGACGATCTCATTGCGACCGCCAACGATATCATTGAAAACCCCGCCAAGTACGCCGAGGTGTGCAAGGGCAAGAAGCTGGCTACCCTGTTTTTTGAGCCCTCCACCCGTACCCGTCTCTCCTTTGAGGCGGCTATGCTGGAGCTGGGCGGCACGGTGCTCGGATTCTCCGAGGCTAACAGCTCCTCTGCATCCAAGGGTGAGTCGGTAGCCGATACCGCCAAGGTTATCAGCTGCTACGCCGACATCATCGCCATGCGTCATCCCCGTGACGGCGCACCCTTCGTAGCGGCGCAGAACGCCACCGTTCCCGTCATCAACGCGGGTGACGGCGGTCATAACCACCCCACCCAGACCCTCACCGACCTGCTCACCATCTCCCGCGAGAAGGGAAGACTGGATCACCTCACCATCGGTCTGTGCGGTGACCTGAAGTACGGCCGTACCGTCCACTCTCTCATTGAGGCCATGTCCCGTTACGAGGGCGTGCGCTTCGTGCTGATCTCCCCCGAGGAGCTGAAGGTGCCCGACTACATCAAGTACGAGGTCATGGACAAGCACGGCAACCCCTACGAGGAGACCGCCGATCTGGAGGCCGCCCTTCCCGAGCTGGATATCCTCTACATGACCCGTATCCAGAGAGAGCGTTTCGCCGATCCCTACGAGTACGAGCGTCTCAAGGACAGCTACATCCTCACCCCCGAGAAGCTGGAGTGTGCCAAGTCCGACATGGCCATCCTTCACCCTCTGCCCCGTGTCAACGAGATCAGCGTGAAGGTGGATGACGACCCCCGCGCCTGCTATTTCCGTCAGGCTCTCTGCGGTAAGTACATCCGCATGGCCCTGATCTACAAGCTGTTGCAGGAGACGGATCAGCCCTCCCCCGCCAAGGTACATCCCGCCGACCATCTGGTGAACACCATCACCTGCCACAATCCCCGTTGCATCACCAACGTGGAGCAGGAGCTGGATCAGGTGTTCTACCCCGTCAACCTGGAGCACGGCATCTACCGTTGCCTGTACTGCGAGGAAAAGGCGAAGTATAACAAGGAGTAATCCCATCCTTTGAGGTGTCAAGCGCGGCACCTCCCCCACCACAGTTTCTAAAAAACATCACATACTTATTGAAGAAAAGGAGAACAAAGACATGGCCAAGTTTATCAACGAGCCCTCCCATACCTTTAACGAGTACCTGCTCATTCCCGGGTACTCCTCCGCCGAGTGCATCCCCGCCAACGTCTCCCTGAAGACCCCTCTGGTCAAGTACAACAAGCGCGCCGGCGAGAAGCCCGCCATTGAAATGAACATCCCCATGATCTCGGCTATCATGCAGTCGGTCTCGGGTGACCGTCTGGCCGTGGCTCTGGCCACCGAGGGCGGCGTTGCCTTCATTTACGGCTCCCAGACCATCGAGGACGAGGCCGCCATGGTGCGCCGCGCCAAGGCTCACAAGGCAGGCTTCGTGGTGAGCGATTCCAATCTGACCCCCGACATGACCATGGCTGACGTGGTGGCTCTCAAGGAGAAGCTGGGTCACAACACCATGGCCGTTACCGACGACGGCACCCCCAACGGCAAGCTTCTGGGCATCGTCACCGGCCGTGACTACCGCGTGAGCCGTATGGATCCCGCCACCAAGGTCTCCGAGTTCATGACTCCCTTCGACAAGCTCATCACCGCTCCCGAGGGCACTACCCTGAAGGAAGCTAACGACATCATCTGGGATCACAAGCTCAACTCCCTGCCCATCGTTTCGGATGACGGCCGTCTCTGCTACATCGTCTTCCGCAAGGACTACGACACCCACAAGCAGAACCCCAACGAGCTGCTGGACGCCTCCAAGCGTTACGTGGTGGGCGCAGGTATCAACACCCGTGACTACGCCGAGCGTATTCCCGCTCTGGTAGAGGCCGGCGTGGACGTGCTGTGCATCGACTCCTCCGAGGGCTTCTCCGAGTGGCAGAAGCGCACCATCGCGTGGGTGCGTGAGCGCTACGGCGACACCGTCAAGATCGGTGCGGGTAACGTGGTGGATGCCGCAGGCTTCCGCTTCTTGGCCGAGTGCGGTGCTGACTTCATCAAGGTCGGTATCGGCGGCGGCTCCATCTGCATCACCCGTGAGACCAAGGGCATCGGCCGCGGTCAGGCTACGGCTCTGATCGAGGTCTGCCAGGAGAGAGACCGCTACTACGAGGAGACGGGCATCTACATTCCCGTTGGCTCTGACGGCGGTATCGTGTACGATCACCACATCACTCTGGCTCTGGCCATGGGTGCTGACTTCGTCATGCTGGGCCGTTACTTCGCCCGCTTCGACGAGTCCCCCTCCAACAAGGTTTCCATCGGCGGCACCTACTACAAGGAGTACTGGGGTGAGGGCTCTGCCCGCGCCCGTAACTGGCAGAGATACGACCTGGGCGGTGACAAGAAGCTGTCCTTCGAGGAGGGCGTTGACTCTTACGTTCCTTACGCAGGCAGCCTGAAGGACAACGTGGCCATGACCCTGGCCAAGGTCAAGTCCACCATGTGCAACTGCGGCGCGCTGACCATCCCCGAGCTGCAGGAGAAGGCCGTGCTGACCCTGGTCTCCGCTACTTCCATCGTGGAGGGCGGTGCCCATGACGTTATCCAGAAGGATAAGAGCGGGTCGATCAAGTAATTGAATGAAGAAAAAAGAACCGCGCCGTCCCGTTTGGGATGGCATGGTTTTGGGATTTGGAGGGATTTCAAATTTGGGTTTAGCGGGTAGGCTTCGATCAACCGTAGGGGCGATTCATGAATCGCCCGCG
>JAZOOM010000091.1:0-5038 GCA_045655025.1 Eubacteriales bacterium
GTTTACGCCGAAGATGAAGGATTGCAAGCACTGCTTGACTTCCTTCTGGCTCAGATTGTCGACCTTAACGAAGGGAGCGAGGTAGGTGTCGAAGGAGGAGAAGGCCTGTGCGCCTGCCCACTCGTTCTGCATGATACCCAGGAAGTTGACCATCTGGTTGCACAGAGTGGCCAGGTGCTTGGCAGGGGCAGAGGTGATCTTGCCGGGAATGCCGCCCAGACCCTCCTGGATCAGCTGCTTCAGCGACCAACCTGCGCAGTAACCGGTCAGCATGGACAGGTCATGCAGGTGGATGTCGGCATTACGGTGAGCCTCTGCGACCTCATTGTCGTAGATCTCGGAGAGCCAGTAGTTGGCGGTGATGGCGCCGGAGTTGGAGAGGATCAGACCGCCCACCGAGTAGGTGACGGTGGAGTTCTCCTTGACGCGCCAGTCGGGTACCTTCAGGTAGGAGTCCACGATGGACTTGTAGTCCAGCATGGTGGCGTAGACGTTACGCATCTTCTCATGCTGGCGGCGGTAGAGGATGTAGGCCTTGGCCACGTCGTCGTAGCCCGCCTGGATCAGTACCGTCTCTACGCTGTCCTGGATGTCCTCCACGGAGATGGAGTGATCCTTGATCTTGGGCTCGAAATCGGCGGTGACCTTGAGGGCCAGGAAGTCGATCACGTCGTCGTTGTAGTTGCGCTCCTGCGCGTCAAAGGCCAGCTTGATGGCACTTGTGATCTTGCGGATATCAAAGTTGATGATGCGTCCGTCACGCTTGAGTACGGTGTACATAGTGTTCCTCCTTGTGTGAAATATGTATGTTGTGGCAGGGATTTTTGGCACAAAAAAAGGCCGTGACGCTTGTCCTTCTGAGGGCACTCGTCACGGCGAATTTATTCGTTTGCTGTCGAAATCCCCGATTGAGCGTAGCATAAGAATACCACAATCTCTTGGATTTGTCAAGACCAAAACCACAAAATATTGATGGTTTTACGAAAATTGGCACAATATATAGGGGATCAACTTCGTATTTGTGCATTTGGCACATAGGCGCGGAGTACGGCCAAAAGTGCCTCGGTTTCGTCTCTGTCGAAGGCGGAAAGCCCCTCTCCGATGAGATCTCCCGAGTCCTCAAAGGTCTGGAGGAAAAAGCGTTCCGCCCCGGCAACCCGCTTGCCCATATCCGCTACGCTCTCGGGGGTGTGCAGTCCCTTGACCAGCGTGGTACGGAATTCGAAGGGCACGTGCCCCTCCATGAGAAAGGCGATGCTCTCCTCGATAGGACGGGCATCGAAGTGGGTAATGCCTACGGTGGCAGGGTAGAGGGAAAGGGAATTTTTGATATCCATGGCCACGTAATCCAGCAGCCCCTCGCTCACCAGAGTCTTGAGAAGGTTGGGACGGTACCCGTTGGTGTCCAGCTTGACGGCATAGCCCAGCCCGCGGATCTTGCGGATGAAGTCGGGCAGATCGGGCTGCAGGGTAGGCTCGCCGCCCGTGATGCAGACCCCCTCCAGAATGCCTCGGCGCTTTTGCAGAAAGGAGAAGAATTCTTCCTCGGAGATGATGGCACCGTCCGCGCGGTCGGACAGCACAAGGGATGCGTTATGGCAGAAGGGACAGCGGAAGTTACACCCGAAGGTAAACACCGTGCAGGCCATTTTCTCGGGAAAATCCAGAAGGGTGAGCTTTTGCAGGCCTTTGATGAGCATAGCGTTCCGCCTCCTTTACAGAATCAATGAAGAGCGCGGGGATCAGCGCGTTTCCCATTATACCACATAGAGCTTCAAAAAGCAAGAGGGAGGGGAAAAATCGCGAGGCGATTTTTAATTTGGGTTTATCGTTCCGATAAACAGCAATTTGCAAGTTTATTTTCTCCGCTATACAATCTCTCCAAATTTTTTACCCCATACCGCCTGTAATTTTTACGGCAAAATGCTCGGAAGGAATTGACAAACTCTGCGGAATGGTGTATAATGAGGGGGAACCGTGGAGCGGCTGATGCCGCGTCCATACCATCTTTTACGTGACTGACGGATTTGCGGACTACCGCGAGGGAACGTAAAGGCCATATCGCCGACCGTCTGGGCAAATCAGTCTTTTTCGCTTATGGGACTGGTTTGCCCATTTTTTTCACTCGGATAGTCCATTCCGTAATCTATGAACTGTTGAGGAGGTATATCACACTATGGAACACAAGAATTGGGAAGGTTTTCGCGACGGCGCTTGGAAAAGCGAGATCAACGTCCGTGATTTTATTCAGTCCAACTATAAAGAATATAAGGAGGACGGAAGCTTCCTGGCCAAGGCCACTCCCCGTACCGAGGGGATGATGAAGAAGCTGCAGTCCCTGTTCACCCTGGAGCGTCAGTACGGCGGCGTTCTGGACATTGACACCACAACGGTCTCCTCTCTGACCAGCTACGCGCCGGGATATATTGATAAGGAAAATGAGATCATCGTGGGTATGCAGACCAACCGCCCCCTGCGCCGAGGGGTGAACCCCTTCGGCGGTATCCGCATGGCTCGTCAGGCCTGCGCCGCCTACGGCTACAAGCTGAGCTCCAAGGTGGAGGAGGAATTCCGCTACCGTACCACCCATAACGACGGCGTATTCCGTGCCTACACCGACGAGATGCGTGCCGCCAGAAAGTGCCACGTCATCACCGGTCTGCGCGATGCCTATGGCCGCGGCCGTACCATCGGTGACTACCGCCGTGTGGCCCTCTACGGCGTGGACCGCCTGATCGAGGAAAAGAAGAAGGATAAGAAAAAGCTGGCTGACGGCGTGTTCGATGCCGCTCAAACCCGCCTTTCCGAGGAGCTGTTCCAGCAGATCACGTTCCTGGGTTATCTGAAGGAAATGGCTACCATGTACGGCTTTGATATCAGCGGCCCTGCCTCCAACGCCCGTGAGGCGATCCAATGGACGTATTTCGCCTATCTGGGTGCCATCAAGGAGCAGAACGGTGCCGCCATGTCCCTCGGCCGCGTGAGCACCTTCTTCGATATTTACATTGAGCGAGATCTGGAGAGAGGCATTCTCACCGAGGAGGGGGCGCAGGAGCTCATGGATGACTTTGTCATGAAGCTCCGCATCGCCCGCCACCTCCGTACCCCCGAGTACAACGAGCTCTTCGGCGGCGACCCCATGTGGATCACCGAGGTCGTCGGCGGTATGGGCGAGGACGGACGCACGCTGGTAACCAAGTCCAGCTTCCGCATGCTCAACACCCTGTATACGCTGGGCTCCTCCCCCGAGCCCAACCTGACTGTCCTGTGGTCGGTTGACCTCCCCGAAGGCTTTAAGCGGTTCTGCGCCAAGGTTTCCATTGATACCGATTCCATCCAGTATGAGAACGACGACCTCATGCGCCCCATTTACGGCGACGATTACGCCATCGCCTGCTGTGTGTCGGCCATGAAGGTGGGCAAGCAGATGCAGTTCTTCGGAGCGCGGTGCAATCTGGCCAAGCTGCTCCTCATCGCCTTGAACGGTGGCTATGACGCTACCAGCAATATGCATATCGGCCCTCAAATGCCCGTCATGAGCGGGGACAAGCTGGATTTCGATGAGGTCATGGCTCGCTTCGATATCTACATCGCGTGGCTCAGCCGTCTCTACGTCAACACCATGAACACCATCCACTACATGCACGATAAGTACGCCTACGAGAAGACCCAGATGGCCCTTCACGACACGGCGGTGGATCGCTTCATGGCATTCGGTATCGCGGGCCTTTCCGTGGTGACCGACTCCCTCTCCGCCATTCGCTATGCCTCCGTCCGTCCCGTCCTGAACGAGGAAGGCTTCATCACGGATTTTGAGACCGAGGGTGCTTTCCCCAAGTTCGGTAACGACGACGACCGCGTGGATCTCATCGCCGCCGATATGGCACACCGCGTCATCACCGAGCTCCGCAAGACCCCCACCTATCGGGACGCTATCCACACCCTGTCGGTGCTGACCATCACCTCCAACGTCATGTACGGCAAGAACACGGGTGCTACGCCCGACGGCCGAGAGGCCTTCTCTCCCTTTGCGCCCGGTGCCAATCCCATGCATAACCGTGAGGAGAACGGCGCGCTGGCCTCCCTCAATTCGGTGGCCAAGATCAGCTACGATGATTGCCGAGACGGTATCTCCAACACCTTCTCCATCACCCCCGAGGCCTTGGGTCACAACGACGAGGAGCGGGGACAGAATCTGGTCGCCATTCTGGACGGCTATTTTGCCAAGAAGGCTCACCATATCAACGTCAACGTCATGAATCGGGAGACTTTGATGAAGGCTTATGAGGATCCCGAGAGCTATCCCAATCTGACCATCCGTGTTTCGGGCTACGCCGTCAACTTCAACAAGCTCTCCCGTGAGCAGCAGAGAGAGGTCATTCAGCGTACCTTCCACGAAACCGTATGACGGAGGGAAGAACCGTAGGCCGTGTCCATTCCATCCAAAGCATGGGCACGGTGGACGGCCCGGGCATCCGCTTCGTGGTGTTCATGCAAGGCTGTCCTCTTCGGTGCGGATGCTGTCACAATCCGGACACGTGGGATACCGCGGGAGGAACTCCCTACGATCCGTTGACTCTGGCAGATCGGGCGGTGCGGTATCGGGAATATTTCGGCGACCGAGGCGGGATCACCGTGTCGGGAGGAGAACCCCTTCTGCAAGCCTCCTTTGTCCGTGAACTGTTCACCCTCTGTCACGAACGGGGGATACACACCTGTCTCGATACCTCGGGCTGTCTTTTGACATCGGAGGTGGAGGCACTTTTGGCGGTCACAGACCGTATTCTGCTGGATGTAAAGTACGATTCCGACAACCTGTACCGCAGATACGCGGGGTGCGGCTTGGATAAGCCCCTGGCCTTTTTGGCCTACGCGGATCGGGCAGGCATTCCCACCACCCTCCGACAAGTCATCATCCCGACGCTGAATGATCGCGGAGAGAGCGTATTATCCCTGCGCCGTCTGGCAGAGGCGCACTCCTGCGTGGACAAGGTGGAGCTGCTGCCCTTCCGCAAGATATGTCAGGTGAAGTACGATA
>JAZOOM010000092.1:0-4192 GCA_045655025.1 Eubacteriales bacterium
TCCCTTAAGCGGGTCCAGGGCAGAGCCCTGGCCGATAAACCCAAATTTATACACAAAAAGAGAACGCCTCCCCATCGGGAAAGCGTCCTCTCTTCTTTTATTCCTCGTCGTTGTCGGAATGCTGTTGCTGCGCTTGCGCGGCCAGCATCATATCCTTGACCTTCATGAGTCTGGTGGTATTGCCGCGCTCGTTCTCCTCCAGCTTCATCTTGATGGTCTTGATGGTCTCGAGGTAGCGGGGCATCATGATATACTCCAGAGCGTTGACGCGGCGGGGGGTCTTCTCGATCTCCTCGGCCAGCATCTGGGCGGTCTTCTCCAGCTCGGCCAGCTTGACCAGATCCGTGAGCAACCCGTTCAGCTCGCGGGCGGCGGAATCCAGCTCACCCGAGGTGAAGGCCATACCGTAGTTGTAGCCGTCGGCTCCCCCCTCGGAGAGAACCTGCAAGGAGAACTCGGGAACCGTCACACTCATGACGTTCTTGTAGGTCACGTCCAGCTTGCCCTCCTTCTTGGGCAGGATCAAAGCCTCCTTGAGCATGTGGGGACTGACGGTGGCGGCGGCAACGCCGAAGCTGCCGTACACACGGGACAGAGAATCCTCGACCCGCTCGCGGAGTTCCTTATTTTCGCGGACGACTTCCAGAAACTTCTTCATCAGCTCGTCGCGCTTATCCTTCAGAAGCTTATGGCCGCGGCGCGCCGTGGTATAGCGAGCCTGTACCTTTTTCAGCTCCATTCTGGTGGGATTCACTCTCAGTTCTGCCATGATCTTGTCCTTTCGTAGGGAGGCAGGGGAGAGGGGCTCTGCCCCTCTCCCCCGGTCAAAGACCTTTTTAGGAAAAGGCCCTTAACGATCTCCAATAACTTTCAAATAGGGGAAACGTGGATTATTTCTTGATGAGCTTAATGCTCTTGATGTACATGGTATCGCCCACCTCGGACTGGTCGAAGAAGTCAACACGAATCGTATTGATGTTGCCGTCCCAATCCTTGAGAGTGGTGAGATCAATGGTGATGGTGTGGTACTCGCCGTCTTTCTTGATGGACTTCATCACCTGGCGGCCGGCATCGACGTTGATCTGACTGCCCAGGCAGTAGAACACCTGGAGGTTGACGGCCTTACCCGACGTGTTGGTGGGACACTTGTAGGTGATCTCCATGGTGGCGTAGTCCTCACCCTTCAGAACGGGAATCGACTGGCTGTAGGTCATGTAGAACAGGGCGTCATCTCCCGTGACCTCGCACTTGAGAGCCTGCTCGGTTTCATCGTAACCAACGGTGGCGTTGTTGGTGCTGGAAACGGCCTTGTCCGTGCCCTTGACCGAGAAATCCAGATTGGTGTAATCCAGCTCCATCATGTCGGGCAGTCTGTAGAAGCTGTCCTCGGGATTGTTGGTGATGACCACCTTGATCTTGCAGGTCTTGCCCTTTACGGTCAGGGTAACCTCGGTCTCGCCCGTCTTCAGAGCCGTGACGATACCCTTGTCACTGACCGAAATGATGCTCTTGTCATAATCCTTGAAGGTCATGACCTCGCTCTGATCATCTACGTAGTACTCGGTGAAGGATCCATCGGCCCACTTCATCTGAGCGCGGAGCTGAGGCTTGAACAGGGAGCGCTCACCCAGGAAGATGGTGTAGGTCTCATGAACGGGAACCAGCTCCACGGCCTCGGAGGAAGAGCCATCCTCCTTCTCCTCGGTAACGACCACGTGGAACAGGCAGACCAGATCGCCGTACCACAGCTCTACGGCGGTGGTACCCACGCCATGGATGGTCACCTTCCAGCTCTTGTCATCAATGGTGCAGACCGTCTCGTCAGCCACCACGAAGCGAACACCCTCGACGTCCTTTCTCAGAGTGATCTTTTCAAAGTAGGTGTCGTAGACGTTGATGCGAAGGGTAAAGGAGCCGCGGGACAGGTAGGTCTTGTAAACGTCCTGCTCGGGACGGATCATGGACAACTGGCGCTCCTCCTTGGGAATGGCGGTACCGCGGACGAACTCCGTGATACAGGGCTTTCTGCGCTCGGCGACCATATCATTGCCGTCCGAAAGCGCCAAGGTAATGGGCTGAACACGGGTATTCCAGGTACCCCAGCCCTCGCCGTAGGCGTAAATGACACGGAGCTTGGCGGCGTCCTCGGTCAGATTGATGTGACCGCTCACGCGAGAGGAGATACCGGCATTGTGCAGGTGGGAGAAGGTATTCTCGCGGACAGAATCCACCATTTCGAAGGTCTTACCGTCGTTGGACTCAAACACAGCCAGGTAGCTGGTGGGGCCCATGCGGTAGCCGGTGGCAATACCGATGAACTTGCCCCATTCCTCTACGTACTTGACGTCCAGAGAGTCAGTACCCTTCTTAATAGCGGTGCCGTGATGCTGGATGGTAGCCGGCCAATTCTCATTGGTGGCATCGGCGGTGGCTACCATGGTGTAGGATCCGGAGGGGGAGATATTGGAGTAGTAGATATACAAAGTGCCGTTCAGCTCCACGAAGGAGGGCTCGCCCATACCGAACTTGCCGTATTCCTCGTTGTAGTAGAAGATGGGCTGAGGCTCGTAGCCGCCCCAACCGCTTCCGTTCCACTTCTCATAGGGGCCGTCGGGGTTCTTGGAACGGGCGACGAAAATGTTATTGCAGTTACCGTCGTCGTTGAGGGTGGAGGTGTAGCCCAGATAGTAGTAGCCGTTGAAGTAAACCACGCCGGGGTCACAGTTGGAGAAGTGATCCATGGAGCCCTGGGTGGGGGTCAGCACGATCTTCTCCTCGGTCCAGGTGTTGCCGCCGTCGTCGGAGCGGCGGTAGGAGATCCAGTCCCACTCGCCCGAGATGGTACCCACGCAGGCAAAGTAGGCGTGAACGGTGTCGCCGTTCTCATCGTACAGGTAGGTCACGCCGTAGCGGTAGCCCCAATCCTGATCCTCGGGGAGACGGTAGATATCGTAGCCCTTATCGGTCACGGCCATGTCAATGACCTTGCTCGTATCGGGCTTTACGATATCAATCTTGTTGGCCTCAAAGTAGTCGGTGGTGACCTCTTCGGTAGGAGCCTCGGTGGTCTCTTCTGTGCCCTCGTCGGCGGTCTCGTCGCCGTCGGGCTCGGTGGGGGTCTCGGTGACGTCGGCCACGGTGGTGTCAGCGGGTGCGTCGGTGGTGTCGGCAGGGGTGTTGTCGTTGTTACAGCCCACAAAGAGAGCGGTAATGAGGAGCAGGATCAGCCCCAGCAGAAGAACATGCTTTTTCATGATCGTATTCCTTTCGTTTTTGATGGGGATGCGGTCAAACACTCAAACAGATCACTTAATGGGCCAGTATTTCTCAACCAGCTCGGGCTTGATGCGCTTCATTTCGGAGCGGGGGAGGATGGAGAGCAGCTCCCAGCCCAGATCCAGGGTCTCCTCAATGGAGCGATCCTCATTGAAGCCTTGGTTGATATACTTCTCCTCAAAGGCGTCTGCGAACTTGGCGTAGAGACGGTCCATGGGGGTCAGAGCGGCCTCGCCCAGCACTACCATCAGCTCCTTGGCCTCCTTGCCTCTTGCGTAGGAGGAGAAGAGCTGGTTCATGGTACCTGCGTGATCCTCACGGGTCTTGCCCGCGCCGATACCCTTATCCTTCAGACGGGACAGGGAGGGGAGCACGTCCACGGGAGGCATGTAGCCCTTGCGGTACATCTCGCGGGAGAGGATGATCTGTCCCTCGGTGATGTAGCCCGTCAGGTCGGGAATGGGATGGGTCTTGTCGTCCTCGGGCATGGAGAGGATGGGGATCATGGTGATGGAGCCCTCAGAGCCCATCTTACGGCCTGCGCGCTCATACATGGTGGCCAGGTCGGTGTACAGGTAGCCGGGGTAGCCGCGGCGGCCGGGAACCTCCTTACGGGCGGCGGAGACCTCACGGAGTGCCTCGGCGTAGTTGGTGATGTCGGTCATGATGACCAGCACGTGCATGTCGCACTCAAAGGCCAGATACTCGGCGGCGGTCAGGGCCATACGGGGAGTGGCGATACGCTCGACGGCGGGGTCGTTTGCCAGGTTGGTAAACAGCACGGTACGGTCAATAGCACCGGTGCGCTTGAACTCGCTGACGAAGAACTCGGATTCCTCGAAGGCGATACCGATGGCGGCGAATACGACGGCGAACTTGCTGTCACCGTCCAGCACCTTGGCCTGACGGGCGATCT
>JAZOOM010000093.1:0-3156 GCA_045655025.1 Eubacteriales bacterium
TCCGCTGGACGTATGGGCTGAAAACAGGCCAGTACGACTACCATACCCCGGGGCAGGTGGGAGGCACCCTCATTACCCTTTTGGGAGATGGCTTCACCGTCCATCATATTCCCGCCCTAGTGCCCATGGCCGAGGCTCCCAATCCGCCGCGGCATTGACCGGATTTGTGCATAAAAAAGGAGTGGCTCACAAGCTGTGAACCACTCTTTTTGTATTGTATGGAGGATGATCAGATCACTCTGACGCGGAGCACGGCCTCCAGAGCCTTCATGTCAGACTCCAGGGCGGCGGGGATGGCACCGGTGACGTCGAAGATGGTGTAGGCGGCGTTCCCGCGGGACTTGTTGGTCATGTTCTCGATGTTCAGACCCTCGTCAGCCATGACGGCGGTGAGCTTGGTTAGCATACCGGGGACGTTCTCGTGCAGCACGCAGATGCGGGCATCACCCGAGCGTGCCATAGCGACGGCGGGGAAGTTGACGCTGTTCTTGATGTTACCGTTCCGGAGGTAATCGTCCATCTGCAGGGCGGCCATGACAGCGCAGTTGTCCTCGGACTCCTCGGTGGAGGCGCCCAGGTGGGGGATCAGGATGGCACCGGGGACGCCGATGAGCTCCTGGGTAGCGAAGTCAGTGACGTAGCGGGAGACCTTGCCGCTGGCCAGCGCCTCGATCATGTCGGCGGACTTGACCAGAGAGTCGCGGGAGAGGTTGATGATCTTGACGCCGTCCTTCATATTGGCCATGGTGGCGGCGTTGATCATGCCCTTGGTGTCGGCGGTGGCGGGGACGTGGATGGTGATGTAGTCAGCCACCTTGTAGACCTCCTCGTAGGAGGCGGCGTGGGTGATGTTGTGGTTCAGATTCCAAGCGGCGTCCACGGACAGGAAGGGATCGCAACCAACCACCTTCATGCCCAGACGGACGGCGATGTTGGCCACCAGACCGCCGATGGCACCCAGACCGATGACGCCCAGGGTCTTGCCCTGCAGCTCACAGCCTGCGAACTTGGACTTGTTCTTCTCCACGGTCTTGGCGGCGTCGGGATCGTCCTTCAGAGTGCCGACCCACTCGATACCCGCCACGATATCACGGGAAGCCAGAAGCAGAGCGCAGACGGCCAGCTCCTTGACGCCGTTGGCGTTGGCACCGGGGGGGTTGAAGACCACGATACCTTCCTTGGTGCACTTGTCCAGAGGAATGTTGTTGACACCTGCGCCTGCGCGGGCGATGGCCAGCAGCTCGGGGTTGAAGTCCATGTCCAGCATGTTGGCGGAACGAACCATGATGCCCTCGGGGGCGGCTACGTCGGTGCCGATGTTGTACAGAGCGGGATCCAGCTTATCGGTGCCGATCTTGGCGATCTTGTTGAGCAGTTGAATGTTTTTCATGATGGGTGTTCTCCTTTGAAAATGGTGGGGGCGCACCTGTACGCGCCCGTAAAAATAAGTTCGGGCGCACACATAGGTGCGCCCTACGGTTGTGCAGATTATGGGAGATCCTTCGACTTGCGTGTTTCGCGCGGCGCTCGGGATGACTATAATTAATCTTTTTTTGAAAGTTTTTGGGATTCTCAAACCCTTTTTTCAAAAAGGGTTTGAGCGGGTCAAGGGCAGAGCCCTTGCGTTCTCCTCGTTCCTTATGCCTTGGGGTTCTCGGCGGCGAACTTCTTCATGTACTCCACCAGAGCGGCCACACCCTCGTAGGGCATAGCGTTGTAGATGGAGGCGCGCATACCGCCCACGGAGCGGTGGCCCTTCAGGTTCTTCATACCTGCCTTGGCGGCCTCGGAGGCGAACTTCTTGTCGAGGTCAGCGTTGCCGGTCACGAAGGTGACGTTCATCATGGAGCGGGACTCGGCCTTGACGGGGGCGATGTAGTAATCCTGGCTATCCAGATAATCGTACAGGAGAGCGGCCTTCTTGACGTTCTTCTCCTTCATAGCCTCCAGACCGCCCTGCTCCAAGAGGTACTCGCAGACCAGACCCAGCATGTAGATGGTGTAGCAGGGAGGGGTATTGTACATGGAATCGTTGTCGGCCATGGTCTTCCACTCCAGCATGGTGGGAGCCTTGGGGTCGCAGTAATCCAGCAGATCCTCGCGGACGATGACCACAGTGACACCTGCGGGAGCCATGTTCTTCTGGGCACCTGCGTAGATCACGCCGAACTTGGTGACGTCCACAGGCTCGGAGAGGATGCAGGAGGACATATCGGCTACCAGAGGCACGTCACCGGTATCGGGGACGGCGGGGAACTTGGTGCCGTAGATGGTGTTGTTGTAGCAAACGTGAACGTAAGCGGCATCGGGACGAACCATGTCCGCGGTGATGGCGGGAACGTGGTCGAAGTTGTCATCCTTGGTGGTGGCGATGCACTTGACGTCATAGCCCATCTTCTGGGCTTCCTTGTAGGCCTTGCCCGAGAACTGACCCGAGACCACGTAGTCAGCCTTGCCGGTTCTGCCGATGAGGTTCAGCGGAATGGAGGCGAACTGGGTGGAAGCGCCGCCCTGCAGGAACAGCACCTTGTAGTTGTCGGGAATATTCATCAGCTTGCGAAGATCAGCCTGGGTCTTTGCGATGATGGCCTCGTAATCCGGAGATCGGTGGGACATCTCCATGACCGACATACCGGACTCGCCGTAACAGACCAGCTCTGCTGCTGCCTTCTCAAGAACGGGGACGGGGAGCATAGAGGGGCCTGCCGAAAAGTTAAACACTCTGTTCATAACTGTTACCTCCGAATAAATGTTAAAATAAGGACTGCCCGCGACGTTTGGTCACGGGCAGGCTGTCGTGAAAACGATTGACCCTATTATAAACCATTTGCAAGAAGTTGTGAATAGGTTTTGCAAAAAAACTTCAAAAAAATGGCTTAAATCGGGAAAATGCTCCGAAATTTGCTTGGAAAAATGTGGTCAAGTTGCAAAAATGGCGTTATGCGTTCTTTTTGATGCAATCGGCCACGCAGTTTGCCAGCACCTCGACACCGTACGGGGAGGCGTGGAGGTAGTCCTCGGAGATCATGCGGTCGATATCCTCGGCCACGGGGGTGAAGAGATCGTCCACAAGGATGCCCAAGGGCTCCAGAGCGGCCACGGCGGCGGCGTTGTAGGCGCGGACGCGGTTCAGATCGTGGCCCCACATCTTGGGGG
>JAZOOM010000094.1:0-7650 GCA_045655025.1 Eubacteriales bacterium
AAATGAGTAAGGTTGCTTGTAGACCACAAGCTTGATAGGTCGGAGGTGTAAGTGCAGTAATGCATTCAGCTGACCGATACTAATTTCCGAGGGCTTGAACCTCTAATGGTTCATTTACAATGTTTGAGTTTCTTTTCTACAGAAACTTTCTTCTTTCGGTTGCAAAGATAGCAAAGAGACGAGACGCATCTTCGGATGGGTCTTTTTCTTTTTCTTGACAGAATGCGGGCGATGTGCTATAATGAATCATGCAGATCAAAGATTTGGAGGAAGCATATGGAAGAAAGACTTTTGAAAAATCTGAAGAAACGGTATAGATTCGTGCTGATCGTCGAGATGATCCTCCTCGGTCTTGCCGTGCTTGGGCTTTTCGCAGTACTCTTGACGTATACGAGTGTGATTGCTTTGGTTGATCTGAAAGACGGTGTTGATATAAAAATAATGCTCTTTTGCGCCGTGCTTCTGCTGGGTATGCTAATTGCGGGGGCATTTGCGCTTGTCCCCTACGTGAAGGATCTTAACCTACTTCGTAAGCATGAATATCGCTTGATCGAGGCAACTTTTGTACGCTTTGATTATCAGCTGTCCAATAGTGAGGATTCACGTTTAGATGCCATACCTTTGTTTCAGGATACCTTGACAAGGGAGCTCATGACGTTCTCGATAGATGAGGTAGAGTTGGGAGCACCGGAACGGGACGATCTTTATCGGATCGCCTATTTGCCGAATTCACGGCTCGCTGTTCTTGAAAAAATCAGGTAAGCTTCCGCGAGGAATGAGCGCGGCGTGTTACGACAGGAAATTCCGAATCATGAAAATAAACCTATACTGATTTGAAAGCTGCTTCGGTCACCAAGGCGGCTTTTTTTCATTGTCATGTCAAAACCATTGACATATAAAGGGATTTGTGCTATAATAAAATGGATTGTTGTGTAAAATCCCGGAATTTTTTCGCTTTATGACAGAATCTCCCGCAGAAATGTGTCTATATAAGTGAAGACGTTTCGTCTCATCTTGGAAAGGAGAAGATCATGTCTAACCTGAAAGCTCGCATCGTTCTGAAATGTTGGTCTTGGTATAACGAGCATAAGACCCGTTTCACAGCCTCGAAAATCCTACGCACCCTCAAGCTGATCCTGACCGCCCTTGTGGTGGTGGCGGGATCTCTTCTGACTTTTCTGTTTCTGCCCATGTGGGCGGAGCACGACCCTACGGGGATCCTTCCTTTGCTCACGTTTGTGCTGACGCCTCTGCTTGTCGCTCTGATCTGGATCAAGAAGCAACGCATGTATATCGGCGCGGGCATTGCCGGCTATTTGCTGATCTTTGCCCTGTTTTCGGGCGTTGCCGCTGAGGTCAAGCAGGCCAATCAGATACAGGGACCCGAGGTCATTAACGTCACCCCAAATATCTACACCGATGAATACCTCCCCTTCAAGTGGAACTCCAAGATCGTCAAGATGAACGACGCATCCTTCAAGCTGAAGAGAAAGGACGATCTCCCCATCATCGACGGCGCGACGGCGGCCTTCCCCGTCTATTCCGCCTTCGTCCATGCTGTCTATCCCCGCTCCACTGAGCTGGGGGACGGTGTGTTCGAGTACAACAACACGGTAGGCGGCTACAGAAAACTGGCCGAGCGCGAGACGGATATCTTTTTCGGTGCGTACCCGTCCAAGGAACAACTCCAATACGCGAAAAACAATGGCACCACCTTTGAGTTCACCCAGGTTGCCTCCGAGGCCTTCGTGTTCATCGTCCACAAGGACAACCCCATAAACAGCCTGACCGCCGAGCAGATCCGCGGTATTTACTCGGGCGAGATCACCAACTGGAAGGAGGTGGGCGGTAACGACGAGCCCATCATGGCCTCCCAGCGGGACGAGGGAAGCGGCAGTCAGAGTATGCTTCTTCGCTTCATGGGGGATACCCCCGTGATGGACGCCCCCATGACCGAGGTATCGGGGATGGGCTCCCTCATGGACGTGGTCGCCGATTACGAAAGCCGCCCCGGCTCCATCGGCTTCTCCTTCCGCTTCTATGTGGAGGGCATCATCCAAAACCCCGAGATCAAGATGATCGCCATCGACCGTGGGGCTCCCACGGTGGAGAACATCAAAAACGGAACCTATCCCGTTGTCGCGCCGGTGTACGCCGTGACGTGGGAGGGGAACGATAACCCCAACGTGAAAAAGCTGTTGGATTGGATCCTCTCGGAGGAGGGGCAGTATATCATTGAGAAAACGGGCTACGTGGGGATCGCCAAGTAACCGCCACGCGCCCAAGCATATCAATACATAGGAAAAGGTACAGATTATGAACATTCGCACCACCACCCCCAAGGATATCGACGCTGTCATGACCGTCATCGAGGAAGCCCGCGCCACCATCGCCGCTCTGGGGATCAACCAATGGCAGAACGGCTCTCCTAACCGCGTCATGATCACCGAGGATATGGCTTTGGGACAGGGACGGGTCGTAACGGATGACGAGGGGGCTGTTATCGGCACTTTCGCCCTCATCTATACGGGTGAGCCCACCTACAAAACCGTCTATGACGGCGGGTGGCGCACTTCTGACCTTGATGCTGACGGGAACATCGCGTACATCGCCATCCACCGCGTCGCCATCTCGGTCGCACACCGGGGAAGCGGGATCTCGACCGCCATCATAGCCTACGCCGAGGAGTTCGCCCGCATTCTGGGAAAATCCTCTTTGCGGATCGACACCCACGAGGGCAACGTAGTCATGCGGCGGATGCTGGAAAAGCATGGATTCGTCCCCTGTGGAACGATCTTCCTGCAAAGCGGTGATCCGCGGGTGGCCTACGAGAAGGTGGTCTGATCCTCTCACGGGCAACTCGCGCGGGCTGCGTACGCCCCTTGATCCATCAATAACCGCCCGTCAAAGCCGCAGAAGGGCTTAGGGGCGCAAAGGAGTTTTTGTATGTCACAGAAAATAAGAGGAAGGATCCATTTGATCTACGGAATCATTCTCTCGGTTCTGATCCTTTCGGTAGGGGTGTGCTTTGCCCTGTCTGCTCTGTCCATTTACCGAAGCGGGTCATCCTCGCCCTACACGCCTGAGAGCATTTCTGCTCACTTTTCTCGCTTCGCTCCCCTGGTCTACGTGACCCTGGCAGTGATCGTCGGGGGCGTGATTCTGGCGTGGACGGTTCCGCGGCGGGATCTTGTGGTTCGCGGCTCGGAGGACGATCCTCCGGACGTGATCGTGGAGCGGTACCGTCGGGGACTCTACCGTCCCGTGAAGGATCCCGCTACGGTTTTGAAACGTCTGCTTGCTCGCATTGACGAGGAGGAGTTGTCCCACGCCTGCCGCGCGTCTTTGGCGAAAGAACGCCGTGTGCGCCGTATTGTGGGGATCTCTGCCGCCGTTTTGTCTGCGGGGGCTATGGTGCCGGCCTTTGTATGGTGCTGTAACATCGACCATTTTTCTATTAATTGGCTGAACGAGGACATCAAGACCGCCGCTCTCTTCGTGATCCCCTGCGCCGCTGTGGCCTTGGGGGTTCTGGTTGGCTCTACGCTGCTCCGTCAGGCCTCGGTCATTCGCGAAACGGCTTTGGTCAAGGCGGCTATGGCGGAGAGGCGGGGCAAGACCGCCCTTGTCCAAAGAGATACGACCGACAGGAGAGATCCGATGGCCGATCCCCGTGTTCTGTGGGGCGTGCGCGCCGTGATCCTGGCGGTGGGTATTTTGTTCGTGGTGCTGGGTGTGATCAACGGCGGCATGGCTGACGTGCTGGGTAAGGCCGTCCGTATTTGTACCGAATGTATCGGGCTGGGCTAAGGGAAGGAGAGCTGTGAACCTATGAAAAAACTGAAAACGTGGTGGCTCCTTCACCGCCCTACCAAGCGCCGTCTCATCCAGCTCTACGCTGCCCTGCTGTTCAACGCCAATCTGAAGGGCTTTAAAACGGGACGTATCTACCAGGGCCCGGTTAAGAATATCTGTACACCCGGACTCAACTGCTATTCCTGCCCCGGCGCTGTGGGGGCGTGCCCCATGGGGGCGTTGCAAAACGCGTTGTCCGATAGCGGGAAGACCGCGCCCTACTACGTGTTGGGTATTCTTTTGCTCTACGGCTTCCTCTTCGGCCGCTGGATCTGCGGATTCCTCTGCCCCTTCGGGCTGGTGCAGGATCTGCTCCACAAAATCAAGACCCCGAAGGTGGGAAAGAACCGTGTCACGCGGGTGCTGTCCTACTTCAAGTACGTAGTTCTGGTCTTCTTCGCCGTGATCTTCCCCTTGGTCTATATGGGCTACGGATTCCCCCTTCCCGGCTTCTGTAAGTACATATGTCCCGCCGGTACGCTGGAGGGAGCGGTGGGCCTTTTGTCCAATCCCGAAAACGAGAATATGCTGGGCATGCTGGGCCCTCTGTTCACCTGGAAATTCCTGCTCATGGTGATCTTCCTGGTGGGATCTGTCTTCATCTACCGCTTTTTCTGCCGTTTCTTCTGCCCTCTGGGTGCTTTGTACGGTCTGTTCAATAAGATCTCCCTGATCGGCGTGAAGCTGGATAAGGGGAACTGCGTGGACTGCGGACTCTGCACGGGCAAGTGCAAAATGGACATTCGCCACGTGGGCGATCATGAGTGTATCCAATGCGGCGAGTGCATCGACGTGTGTCCCACCAAGGCCATCCAATGGAAGGGCCCGAAAATCTTGTTGGCGCCCCAAGCCATCGGTGGCAGTATCGCGACCAAGGAGAGCGCTAACGGGGCTGAGGAGGCGAATACGGGGCTTGTAGGCACGCCTCGCAAGACCCGTGTGGCTCGCGCCGTGGCGTGGGTGCTGGCACTGGCATTGCTGGGCGGTGCGCTGTACTACTTTAACTTCGCGGAGGGCAAGGACAAGACACCTTCGCAGGATACCTCGGATACCACCGAGACCGAGACCTCTGCCGAGGGAGAGACGGGAGAGCCCTTGCCTCCTCGCGGCAACGGGGTGGGCACGCTCTGCGTCAACACGCAGCTGGAGCTTTACACGGGCGGAGACACCTTCTCCGTGGACGAGAACCGCGGCAAGGTCACGGTCATCAACTTCTGGGGTACGTGGTGCGGCCCTTGCATCGCGGAGCTGCCTCATTTTGAGCAGGTGGCCAAGGACTACGCCGACACCGTGACCGTGGTGGCCGTCCACTCCAATTACCGCGGCAACACCGCCGCCGAGTGGATCTCCCAAAATTATCCCGATACAGCCATTCTCTTTGCACAGGATCCCGACGATGGGGCTAACGGCGCGTACTACACCGCGTTGGGCGGAGAGGGCGACTTCCCCATGACCTTTGTGGTGGATGCCGACGGCGTGCTGACCTTTGTCTGCCGCGGCTCTGTCACCCACGACGAGCTGGTGGCCGCCGTGGAGGAGGCTCTGGCGAAATAAGTCAATTTCTCTTATGAAAAAGAAATCCCGCCGAGGCTTGATGCCTTAGCGGGATTTTCTTTTTGTTCGAATCAGTTCTTGGTGATGACCACAGTCAGCTCGGTGGCGTCGCCCTCAAAGTAGAACTTCTGCTCGGGATCGCAGGTGTAGCCCTCGGGAGCCTCCTGGACGGTGACGTAGTAGCTGCTGGGATCGTAGTTGAAGATGGCCTTGCCTTCCTCGTTGGTGGCGGCGGGCATCTTGCAGGTGTCTGCGTCGCACATCTGGACGGCGGCACCCACGACCACGTCACCGTTCTGATCCTTGACGATGACGGTGTAGGTGATCTTGGTAGAGGGAGCCTCGGTCTCCTCCTCGGTGGGGGCGGCGGTGGGAACCTCGGTAGTAGCCTCCTCGGTGGGGGCCTCGGTGATCTGTGCGGTGGTATCGGCGGCGGTGGTGTCCTCACCGACGGTGGAACTGTCGCAGGCGATCAGCAGGCAGGACAGGCTCATGAGCAGAGCCAGAATCAGAGCGAACTTTTTCATGTTTTTTCTCCTTGGTTTTTATAAGTTTTATAATTTGTCAAAAGTTTTGGAAGAGCCACGAGAAACTTTTTTCAAAAAGTTTCTCGTGCGGGGTTTGGGGCAGAGCCCCAACGCCCCCTTACTGATACACGGCACAGGCGAAGAGCCATGCGATGGCGGGATCGACGATCTTGTCACCAAAGATGTCCAGATTGTCCGAGAAGTTCCACCAGCCCATGTAGTCGCCGGCGGTCTTGACCATGTAGGCCAGCTGCTCGTTCAGGGGCACCGCGCCGTCCTCGTTGGCCACGGTGAGGTATTCCAGGATCATTTCGTTGTAGCTCTCACGGCGATCGAAGCTGCCGTCCTCGTTGTAGAGGTACGCGCAGATGCGGGTGGTGTCGCAGATGGTCTTGAAGTCGGCCATGTAGGGATTGGCAGAGGAGAGGCGGATGAAGACCACGGGGCCGTCCGCGGTGTTCAGATGGTAGTAGCCGTCCTCCCCGAGCACCACGGTCAGAGCGGGGTTGGTGACCTCCAGATCCGTCAGGGTGCCGTCGGTATTGCCCTCGTAGGGCTTGAGGTCGTCAGCCGTGGGCATGGGAACCGTCCAAGGCTCGTCGTAAGGAGACTTGGGAACGTCGCCTGTGCGGGTCACACGGAACATACAGCCGCTGCCCGAGCCTTCCAGGCGGAAGACGAACTGGGCGGTGGTATCGAGGGTCTCGCCAATGCTGCCTGCGGTAACGGGTAAGGTGATGACTCCGTCCTCGGGCTCGGCCAGAGATGTCTCAAACACGTTGATGGGGGCACCGTGGTAGGAAACGGTGACCTCCTTGTCCTCGCAGCTGAATGCGTACATGCCGGGGCGGGTGGGCGTGAAGACTACGTAGGTGTAGTCGCCTGTGTTGTAGGGAATGTAGATCAATCCCTCACCCACGGAGGCGGCATCAAAGCGAGTGTAGTCACCCTTTTGAGAGGGGGCGTTGAGGGGCTGGGTGGAGACGGAGGCTTCGTAAACCGTCAGCGTGATCTCGGGGGCATCGGGAGTCAGAACGGCGGCCTCGGTGTCGTAGTGGAGTGCGGCTCCCGAGGGAGATTCGATAAGGACGGTATAGCTGTCCTCCGCCAGCTTGAAGGCGGCAAAGCCCGTGGGGCCTACCAGATTGAAGGAGACGTCCTCTCCGTTCTTCTGCACCTTGACGATGATATCGGAGGCGGGAGTGCCGTCGTGATTCAGCACCGTGACCTTATAGGAGGTCTCGGCGGCGGTGGTTTCGATCACCTCGGCGGTGGTGTCGGCTGCCGTTGATTCCCCGTCGGAGGGGGTAGAACGGTCACAGGAAGACAGGAGCAGGGAAGCACCCATCAGCCCGGCCAGCATCAGCGCGGCGCATCTATGGAATTTTCTCATGCAATTTCTCCTCATGGTGAGAGTTTTATTGAACACAACTTACATTATAACACGGGACGGCAAGTTTTGCAAGGGGATACGCGAAAAAAGACGGGGTTTTCCATGAATGGGAATCAAATTTTTTATGTCGGAACCGTGACCGATGGGGAAGTCTTCAAAGTGGTAATTTCCACGCCCCAAGGAAAATCCCCCGCAGGCTAAGCCAACGGGGGACTTGTTAACATGGCGTTGAGTTATAAACGATCGGTTTACAGAATCATGCGCCCATATGCTGGTAGTAGTAGCAGAGCTTAGCCCACGAGTAATCCACGCCGGCGAAGG
>JAZOOM010000095.1:0-2727 GCA_045655025.1 Eubacteriales bacterium
GCGGGTCCAGGGCAGAGCCCTGGCCGATAAACCGCAATTTGTATTCATGTTCGAAAGGAGTCCACCATGAACGTCAATTTCACCACCCCCACAGGTGCGATCAAGCCCATGCACGCCATCAACAACGCCCCCATGCACTGGACGTTTTGCGACGCCTTCCACTACCTCACCGAGGCGAAGATCCCCTATTCTCGCCTCCACGATACGGGTGGACTCATGGGCGGCGGCATCTTCGTGGATATCGCCAATATTTTCCCCCTGTTCCACGCCGATCCCGAAGCCCCCGCCAACTACGATTTTGGCTTTACCGATCACCTCCTCAGAGAGCTGTGTGCCGCTGGAGTCAAGCCCTTCTACCGTCTGGGCTGTACCATTGAGAATTACCATCCCTCCATCGGCCCCCGCCGCTCCATTCCCCCGTCGGATCCCCACAAGTGGGCGGTGATCTGCGAGCATATCATCCGCCATTACAACGAGGGCTGGGCGAACGGGTATCACATGGACATCGAGTATTGGGAAATCTGGAACGAGCCCGACAACGAGCCCGTGGCGGCAGAAAACCCCATGTGGAAGGGCACCATGGAGGAGTTCTTCACCCTCTACGAGGTCACCGCCAATCACCTGAAGGCCTGTTTCCCCCATCTCAAGATCGGTGGGTACGCCTCCTGCGGCTTCTACGAGATCCTCAACACCGCCGCAGCGGCTCATTCGGGTGTCTCCTCGCGGACGGGGTACTTCATTGAGTTCTTCGAGAAGTTCCTTGCCCACATCACGACCGAGGGGCACAAAGCCCCTCTGGACTTCTTCTCGTGGCATACCTACGCGGGGATCGAGGAGAATATCCGCTTCGCCGCCTACGCCCGTGAGATGCTGGACAAATTCGGCTTCACCGAGACCGAGAGCATCCTCAACGAGTGGAATCCCGGTATCCACCGCCGTGGGATGCTCTCCGATGCCGCCCATATCGGCTCTGTGATGGTGGCCATGCAGAACGCCTCGGTGGATCTCCTCATGTACTACGACGGAAGCATTGAGTCCTCCTACGGCGGTCTGTTCAACCCTCTCACCCGCACCCCCTTCAAGGCCTACTACGCCTTCCATGGCTTCGGTCACCTCTACGGGCTGGGCTGTCAGTACCCCATCGAGGATGCCGATCCTTGCGGACGGCTCACGGATACGGTCTATGCCCTGGCCGCGGGAAATGCCGATGCAACCGAGCGCGCTGTGCTCCTCTTCAACCTTGGCGGGGAGACCGCCGTCACCGCCCCCGAGGGAGAGTGGTCGCTCTGTCTGCTGGACGGGGAGCATGACCTGGCCCCCGTGGGGACTGTCCGGGGGGGGGAGACCTTCACGGTGCCTGCCGAGGGCGGGGCTCTGCTGACCCATGCTACAGAACCTAACTGAAAACCACCTAAAAAACACGCCGACATCCCTTTCGGGACATCGGCGTCTTTTCGATTCGCTTTATACCAAACCGCGTTCGGGGTATCCGTGTGGGGGATACTGCCTTGGCGGCGATCATGGACGTTGGGGTTGTATGTTTACTGTATGCAAAACCGCATTTGGCTGTGCGGACAACAGCACCCGTATCTTTCAGTCGATAAAGCTTGTCCCGTAGGGGACATTCCGTAGGGGATAGGGTAGGCGTGAGCCCGTGGCAACGTCTTACTTGGCGTAATCCGTAGCGCGGCTCTCTCGAATCAGGTTGATCTTGATCTGGCCGAGGTACTTGACCTCTTCCTGGATCTTCTCGGCCATCTGACGGGCGATGAGAGGCATCTCCTCGTCGTGGACGGCGTCGGGTCTGACCATCACGCGCAGCTCGCGGCCGGCCTGAATGGCGAATGCCTTTTCGATTCCGGTGAAGCTCTCGGCGATCTCCTCCAGCTTCTCCAGACGCTTGATGTAGTTCTCCATGTCCTCGCGGCGGGCACCGGGACGGGCGGCCGAGATAGCGTCGGCGGCCTGAACCAGAACGGCGATGACGGTCTGGGGCTCTACGTCGCCGTGGTGTGCCTCAATGGCATGTACCACGTCGCGATTTTCCTTATACTTCTTGGCGGCGTTTACGCCGATCTGCACGTGAGAGCCTTCCACGTCGTAGGGGAATGCCTTACCGATATCGTGCAGAAGTCCCGCTCTGCGGGCAAGGACGGGATCCACGCCCAGCTCCTCCGCCATGATGCCGGCCAGGATGGCCACCTCAATGGAGTGCTGGAGCACGTTCTGTCCGTAGCTCGTGCGGTAACGCAGACGACCCAGCAAACGAACCAGGTCGGGGTTGATGCCATGGATGTTCACCTCGAAGGTTGCGCGCTCGCCCGCCTGCTTGATGGCGGCGTCCACGTCCTTCTTGGCCTTCTCCACCATCTCCTCAATACGGGTAGGATGGATACGGCCGTCCGCAATGAGCTTCTCCAGAGCCAGTCTGGCAACCTCGCGGCGGATGGGGTCAAAGCCCGAAATGGTGATAACCTCGGGGGTATCGTCGATGATGAGCTCCACGCCCGTCAGGGTCTCCAGCTTCTGGATGTTTCGTCCCTCACGGCCGATGATGCGGCCCTTCATTTCCTCGCTGGGCAGGGTCACGGAAGAAATGGTGGATTCGGCAACGAAGTCACCCGCGCAACGCTGAATGGCCAGAGCCATGATGCGGCAGGCCTTGTCGTCGGCCTCCTCGCGGTACTGGGCTTCCAGCTCTACGATGCGCTGTGCCTGCTCGTGGCG
>JAZOOM010000096.1:0-2894 GCA_045655025.1 Eubacteriales bacterium
CCCATCTTCTCGGCCAGCAGGACGGCGTTGCGGAAGTCGGTGTCGAACTGCTCGGCAATGGCCTTGTCGGGGTGCAGGGCGTTGCCGTGGCAGGCCAGGGCGCAGACCTCAACGTCGTACTTCTTCAGGGTGGCGATGAACGCATCGTACTTGGCGGGGTCGGCCAAAAGCTCCGCGGGGTTGCAGTGAGCCTTGCCGGGGTAACCGCCCGCGCCCAGCTCCACGGTGTGAACACCCAGACCCGTCAGGATCGAGAGGGTCTCGTCAAGGGTCTTGGAGCCGTACAGGTTGGCTAAAACACTCAGTTTCATGGTGAATATTTCCTTTCAAATATAAATTACGGATTTTCGTTGGTGGGAGCGACCTGCAGGAACATGCCCTCGCCGGCCTCCAGCTTGAGCTTCAGGGTAGCGGCGGTACCCATGTCGGTCAGCCCCTCGCCGCCCCAGAGGCGGTAATCCACGTCCCCGTCAAAGGTCATGTTGAGGGTGCCCGCGCCCTTGTAGTTGAGGTTGACGATGTAGTAGCCCACTTCTCCCTCGGCGTTCTCGAAGCAGCCGATGGCGAACTTGTCCCGCTGGTTGGTCTCGGTAGCGGTGAGGTAGCGGTAGGACTCCACCTCGGAGGTGCATTTGGCCTTGGCCAGCGCGTTGGACATGCCCTTATAATTACAGAACATCACACCCTTGAAGTCGTAGTCCAGATACACGCCCTTCATGGCGTTGAGCCGGGCGTTGACGGTCTGCACCGTATCGAACATGGGGGTCTTTTCCCCCTTGGCGGTGATCATGTTGGAGTAGTCCCAGCCCTCGTAGTGTTCGCAGATGAGGAAGTAGGCGATGCCCTTGGCGCCCATGGCGAGGGTCAGGTGGGCGTTGAGTTGTAGCTCCTCCACCGTAGGCTCACGGTAGGTGGCATCGGCTGAGGTCTGAACGTAGGCGTAGAAGGGAACGCCCGCGGTCTCCGCCTCCTCCCTTATGATGGCCAGATTGGCCGCCAGATTGGGGAGATTGTCCCCGCCCTTCTGGTAGGGGTAGAAGTCGAACATGAGGAGGTCGGGCTTGGCGGTCTCCAGATAGGTGGAGACGTACTTGCGGTAGTTCCCGCCCACCCAGGAAGAGTTGGCGTAGGTGGGGAGGAGATTGGCCAGCACGGGCAGGGAGGTATCCCCCAGCTCGCTCCGCGCGGCGGCTATGAGATCAGCGGTTTCGCCGATGCCGTCGAAGGAGGGCTCGTCCTTGACGTAGATGGCGGCCAGCGCGTCGGCGTCGGGGGAATTCAGCAGGGCGGCGATTTTCTCGGCGTTGTAGTCGGCGGCCATGCCCGCGCAGTTGTACCACAGCTTCATCCCCGCCTTTTTGGCGGAGGACAGGGACTCCAACGGCCACGACCCCGAGCTCCATTCCTCCAGAGTGATCATGTAGTTCAGCCCCGACTCGGCCAACAGCTGCCAGATGGCGTCGTAGCTGCCCTCCACCTCGGTGTACCCGTCGCGGAGCGCGGAGGCGGGGGTAGACCAGCCGCCGATGGGGAGCTGATTCATGGGGGTGCTGTCGTAGATTTCCTTCATAGCGGCTTGCTTTTCGGCCTCCACCTCGGCAGGGTCACGGGTGACCTCCTCGGTGGGCGCCTCGGTAGGCGCTTCGGTAGCCTCGTCGGTGGGTGCTTCGGTGGTGGGATCGGTGACCGTACCCGTGGCGGGGGCAGGCGTATCCTCGGCGGTGGTGTCGGTGCTCTGTCCGCTCGGCGTACAGGCGCAAAGCCCCGTAGCCAGCAGGGTCAGACACAGAAAGAGGGATAAAAGGCGTTTCATCTCTCCATACCTCCTATGCAGGGAAGGGGACGGTCACCCGTCCCCCCTCTTGTTTGGAATTTGTACGGTGTGGATCAATCGAAGTAGTAAGGCTTACCCGTCTTGGCGGACTCGTAGATGCCCTCCAGAATGCGGGTCACGGTGAAGGCCTGCTCGGGGAGCACGCAGGGATCGGTGTCGTTGATAACGGCGTTGATCCACTGAGCGGCCTCCATGGAGGCGGGATCACCGGCGTTTGCGCCCTCGTAGAAGGCCGCGCCCTGGGGATTCAGGTTGGGAGTCAGGAGGTACTGGGCGTTGTTGCGGATGCCGTTGATGCGGACGCCGTTGTGGAGGTCGCCGCCGGCCTTGGTGCCGCAGATGAGGGTGGTGGCCTCACGAACCTCCAGCATGTTGATGGCCCATGCGGACTCCAGATTGATGGTAGCGCCGTTCTCCATGACGATGAAGCCGAAGGCGGAATCCTCTACGGTGAACTTCTCGGGATCCCAGTTGCCCCAGGCGTTGCCCTGGTTGGTGTCCTTGTTCAGCTTGTGGTAGGTGGTGCCCACGCAGTACTTGGGCTTGTAGTTGTCCATGATCCACAGGGTCAGGTCGAGGGAGTGGGTACCGATGTCGATCAGGGGGCCGCCGCCCTGCTCGTACTCGTTGAGGAATACACCCCAGGTGGGAACGGCTCTGCGGCGGAGGGCGGTAGCTTTGGCGTAGTAGATGTCACCGAAGGTGCCGTCCATAGCCTTCTGCTTGAGGTACTGGGCACCCATGGACTGACGGGACTGGTAGCCGATGGTCAGCTTCTTGCCGCTTCTCTTTTGAGCGTCCAGCATCTTCTGTGCCTCGGCCACGTTGATGGCCATGGGCTTCTCGCACATAACGTGCTTACCGGCATCCAGGGCGTCCACGGTGATGAAGCTGTGGGAGCGGTTGGGGGTGCAGACGGGAACCACCTCGATGGACTCGTCGGCCAGGAGATCCTTGTAGTTCTCATAGACCTTGGCGTCGGGGGTGCCGTACTTGGCCTTGGCGGCCTCGGCGCGCTCAATGACGATGTCGCAGAAGGCGACCAGCTCTACGTTGGGGA
>JAZOOM010000097.1:0-2780 GCA_045655025.1 Eubacteriales bacterium
GTGCCTTCCAGGGTCTGCACTAGATTAGGTTTGATAGCGTCCTTCAGCAGAGCCGTCATAGCGCCCACCGCCTTCAGGTCACCGGCGGTGAGCGGCTTGTCGTCGTAGGTGTAGCCCACCACGATGCGGGACAGTCTCTCCTTCAGGTCAGTGATGGAGGAGGCCAGACAGAAGACGGCCATGATCTCGGAGGCAACGGTGATATCGTAGCCATCCCCACGGGGCACGCCGTTGACGCGGCCGCCCAGACCGTCGGTGATGAAGCGGAGCTGGCGGTCATTCATGTCCACGCAACGCTTCCAGGTGATGCGGCGGGGGTCGATGTTCAGCTGGTTGCCCTGATAGATGTGGTTGTCCAGCATGGCGGCCAGCAGATTGTTGGCGGCACCGATGGCGTGGAAGTCACCCGTGAAGTGGAGGTTGATGTCCTCCATGGGGACGACCTGAGCGTAACCGCCGCCGGCCGCGCCGCCCTTGACACCGAACACAGGACCCAGAGAGGGCTCGCGGAGAGCGACCACGACGTTCTTACCGATCTTCTTCAGGCCGTCGGCAAGGCCGATGGTGGTGGTGGTCTTACCCTCGCCCGCGGGGGTGGGGGTGATGGCGGTGACCAGGATCAGCTTACCGTTCTTACGGTTATATTTCTTGAGCAAATTATAGTCCACCTTTGCCTTGTACTTACCGTACTGCTCCAGATAAGCGTCGTCCACACCCGCGACCTTGGCGATCTCGGTAATGGGCTGCATGGGGGTGGACTGGGCGATTTCGATATCGGACAGAAAAGCCATGGGATCATTCTCCTTTATCTTTTCGTATTCTTTGTTTTGGTTCGTGTGGGGGAGGTTCTTGACCCTCCCGTTTGGGGTATAGGCTGTCATACGGGAGGGGCAAGCCCCTCCCCTACGATTATTGGAATGAATCAGCCCTTAAAATACTTCACAGCCGACTCAAACAGCTTCATGTCGTACTCACCGATGACGTTGCGGTACAGGTTCTTACCGATACGCTCGGAGTGACCCATCTTACCCAGCACACGGCCGTCGGGAGAGGTGATACCCTCGATGGCGCAGACAGAGCCGTTGGGGTTGAAGGCGGTGTCCATGGAGGGATTGCCGGCAAGATCCACGTACTGGGTGGCAATCTGACCGTTCTCGGCCAGCTTCTTCACCAGCTCGTCAGAACACAGGAAGCGACCCTCGCCGTGGGAGATCGGCACGGTGTAGATGTCACCGACGCTCGTACCGGCCAGCCAAGGAGACTTATTGGTGCAGACACGGGTGCGAACCAGCTTGGACTGGTGGCGGCCGATGTTGTTGTAGGTCAGGGTGGGGCAGGTCTCGTCGGTGTCGATGATCTTACCGAAGGGCACCAGACCCAGCTTGATGAGTGCCTGGAAGCCGTTGCAGATACCCAGCATCAGACCGTCGCGGTTGTCCAGCAGGTCGGCCACCTGCGCCTTGATGGCGGGGTTGCGGAAGAAGGCGGTAATGAACTTGGCGGAGCCGTCGGGCTCGTCACCACCCGAGAAACCACCGGGGATGAACACCAGATTGGACTGCGCCCGCTTGGAGGGCACGGTCTCCACGCTCTTGGCCACGTCGTCGGCGGTCAGGTTGCGGATGACCACGATCTCGGGGTCAGCACCGGCTCTCTCCAGAGCCTTGGCGGAGTCGTACTCGCAGTTGGTGCCGGGGAATACGGGGATCAGAGCCTTGGGGCGGGCACACTTGACGGCAGGAGCCGCGGTGGAGCCGCCGTTGAAGGCGAACACGGGAAGCTCGCCGGTAGCGGGAGCGGTGGTGGGGTACACACCCTCCAGAGTAGCCTCGTTGAGAGCCAGCAGCTCGGCGATGGTAGCCTTGTCCTTCTCCAGCTCGATGACAGGCTCGGAGGTGGTCTCACCCAGCTTCAGAGTGCCGCGGCAGGTCACGTCCTCGGTGAGCTCGGCCACGATGAAGCCGTAGAAGGGCAGGTGCCAGTCGGCGGGATTCAGCTTGGCGGAGGCCTTGAAGCCGATCTCGTTACCGAAGGACATCTTCATGACGGCCTCACCGAGACCGTTCTCCACGGCCCAAGCGGCCTTGACCTTGCCCTCCTTGCAGAGCGCGTGGAAGGTCTCCCAGGTCTCCTTGACGGACTCGGCGGTCTCGTCCACGGGAGCGAAGAGGTAGACGGGATGGCCTGCCTCCTTGAACTCGGGGGTCAGCACCTCGGAAGCCTTGATGGGAGCAATGGCGAAGGAGATCACCGTGGCGGGCACGTCCATATCCAGGAAAGAGCCGGACATAGAGTCCTTACCGCCGATGGCGGCAGCGCCCAGCTCGATCTGGGCATCCATAGCGCCCAGCAAAGCGGCGAAGGGCTTGCCCCAACGGGTGGGCTCATTCTTGAGCTTCTCGAAGAACTCCTGCAGAGTCAGGTAGGCCAGCTTGTAATCAGCGCCGGCGGCCACCAGCTTGGCCATGGAGTTGTACACGGCGGCATGAGCGCCGCAGTAGGGATCAATGCACATGGCGTCGGGATCCAGACCCCATGCCATGACGCTGGCCTGCTCGGTGAACTGACCGGGCAGAGTGGGCAGGAGGGCGGCCATAGCCTGTGCGGGGGTCTTCTGGGTCTTACCGCCGAAGGGCATCAGCACAGAGCCTGCGCCGATGGAGCCGTCGAAGCGCTCCACAAGGCCGCGGCGGGATGCGGTCTTGAGGTCAGCCGCCATTTCGCGGAGATCCTTGTACAGGGGCTTGGAGAATGCGGACAGATCCTTCTCGGTGACCTCC
>JAZOOM010000098.1:0-3613 GCA_045655025.1 Eubacteriales bacterium
GAAAGGCATCCACCGGGCTGTCCACATACATAATGGGGATCAGAGGGGCCAGTACCCGCAGGTACAACCCCGCTTCACGGCTTCCGCAGATGATCTCCCCCAGCTCGTAGCCGTAGCAGGTCATGATCCCCGCCACACCGAAGGAGAAGATCAGGGCGGGGGTGATGATGCGCTCCGCGATGCGTGCCACGCGGGGGCTGTCTCCCGCCGCCACAGATTCCGCTACCTCGGGGACAAGCAGACCCGAAAAGGAGGAAATGAAGGCCGACGGGAACAGCACTACGGGGAGTACCATGCCATGAAGTATCCCGTAGGAGGTCAGCGCCGACTCCCAGCTGGCTCCGCTCTGCTTGAGTCCGCGGGGAATGAGGATGTGCTGGAGGGTCAGAAGCCCCGACCGCAGGCAGGCGCTGAGAGTGACGGGGACGGTGATGCCCAGGAGCTTGCGGGTGGAGCTTTCCTCTGCGGCGATATCCGGCTCGTTGTAGCCCGACACCCGCAAATGGGCATGCCGATCCCATAGGTATGCTCCTACCGTTAGAGCCAGCCCGCAGAACTCCGATAACGCGCCGCCCAGCACCAGCGCAAGGCAGGTCATCTCCACACCCTCGGGAAGCCATAGGGTCAAGAGGTAGGCGCAAAATCCGATGCGAAGGAACTGGACACCGATGCCCACCGCCGCCGATTTGGCCACCCGTCGTACGGCGGTGAAATACCCGCCGAGACAGGCGCAGACCGCTACGGGCGGGAGTGTCAAGGCCAAGACGCGCAGGGAGAGCACGGTTCGCCCGTCTCCCAGCCAGACCCGCCCGATCACAGGCGCGGCGGACAGGAGGAGCAGCCCCGCCCCCAGACTACAGACCAGACTGTAGAGCAAGCAACGCTTCAGAACCCGACGGATGGCGCGGCGGCAGGTGTCCTCACAGAAATCCTCTCCGTGGCAGTAGCGTCCCATGGCGTCGGCCACCATGCGGGTCGTGCCCAAATGAATCCCGCCGCTGCCCAGGGTCATGGCCAAGCCGTAAACCCCGCCCAGCAGGGAATGGAGTCCCATGACCTCCCCGCCTGCCCGCCCCGCCAGATAGACACTGAAGGATACGCCCACCGTCCGCATGAAGAGGTTGACGGCGATGAGCAAAAGGGCGTTCACCGCGAACCGTTGCGCCGCGTCCCTTTTCCGTCGCCGCGGCAGAGCTGTTGTCACCATAGAATCATCCCCCGTAGAAGTTGTCCGAAATTGGTACAAGTTATGAGCCGTGGTCGGAGAATATGCGATTTTCCCCGAATTTGTCTCCCTTATCGGCTTTCCAACCCCATTACATCCCCGAAAGGAGTATTTGCCATGAAGCATACTGTCCTCTGCGGCATTGACCGCACCTCTCATCTTGTTTCCTTCATTCAAGGCCGCAAAACCGCTCTCCTCACCGCCGCCTCCGGCGTGACCAAACAGGGACGACCCTCCTATGAGGTCTTGGCGCAGTACAGCGATCTTCGCCTGCTGTTCGCGCCCGAGCACGGTCTGGCCTCGGCCATGCAGGACGGCGCTTTTTCCAAGGAGGAGGGCGTGCTCCATCCCGAGACGGGCGCGCGGCTCTACGATATCTCCGCTCTGCGGGGAAGCGACCGACTCACCGAGCTTTTGCGGGAGGTGGACGTGGCCGTCTACGATATTCAGGACGTGGGAGCCCGCTTCTATACCTATATCTGCAACCTCTCCCAGATGATGCGCGCCGCCAAGGAGGCAGGGAAGCCCGTGCTGGTGTTGGATCGTCCCAACCCCATCGGCAATGCCGTCTGTGAGGGCTTAATTTTGGACGAGAGCCGCCATTCCTCCTTCGTGGGAGAATATGCCGTCCCCACCCGTTACGGCCTTACCGTGGGCGAATACGCCCGCTACATCAACGCCGAGAAAGGGATCGGCTGTGAGCTTCACGTCATCCCTTGCGCGGGCTGGACTCCCGAGCTCTATTTTGACGAGACGGATCTGCTTTGGGTCAATCCCTCGCCCAATATTCCCACAGTGAACTGCGCCCTCAACTACATCGGCTCCTGCATTTATGAGGCCACCAATCTCTCCGAGGGTCGGGGTACCACCCGCCCCTTCGATTGGTTGGGGGCACCCTTTGTGGACGAGAAGGCTCTGCTTTTGGACATGAACAATCTGTTCCTCCCGGGCGTTACCTTCCGCGCGTTGACCTTTACCCCCATGTTCAACAAGCATGCGGGGGAGGTTTGTCGCGGCGTGGAGCTTCACATCACCGACCGTGACGCCTACCGCCCCTTTGAGACCATGCTCCACATGTTCCGCCATTTCAAGAAATACCCCGAGTTTACCATGAAGCAGAACGGCCTTGCCCTCCGTTTGGGGCAGGATATTCTGACCGAGGACTACAACCCCGCCCTCGTGGCCAAGCAGGCCGAGGAGGGGGCTCGAAAATTCTGTGAAAATGTTGAAAAATATCGCCTGTATTCTTGACGGATTTTGTCGTATCAAGAAAATTTCATGAAATGTGCTCAAGCCCCTTGACAAAACGGCCGTTATGCTATATTATATACTACGGACATTCCGAGGGTATGGACAAAAACCCTACGGAATCACGATCACCATTTGGAAGGAGGGATAGGAATGAGCGTATATGCTTGCGAGTTGTGCGGTTATGAATATCGTCCCGAGGTCGGCGATCCCGAGAACGGCATCGAGGAGGGCACCGATTTTGAGGATCTGCCCGCCGATTGGGTGTGCCCCCTGTGCGGCGCATCGAAGGAAGACTTCGACCGAGTCAGCGGCGACTTCGTGGATGGCGAGTAAGATCGATTGACGGGCCTGTGCCCATTGACCGTTCGCCGATTTACGTCTTGACACAGCAACAAAAAACGCACCTGTGACGGGTGCGTTTTTCTGCGTTTTGGGGGAAGGGAAGGGTGATGCGGCACTTTTATTGCCCTGCAAAATATCTTAAGAAAAACGCCAAATACCCTTGACGAGATCTTGCTTTTATGGTATAATACAGGATGAGTAAAAATGCCCGTACTGGGCTCTCGATATATGGCAACGGTACAGAGGACGGAGCAGACTATGGACAAGAAAGAAACCAAATTTTATACGGGACAAGGC
Organism: Eubacteriales bacterium; assembly: GCA_045655025.1. Classification (GTDB taxonomy): domain Bacteria; phylum Bacillota; class Clostridia; order Oscillospirales; family CAG-272; genus CAMEON01. The sequence continues at coordinate 3,116 of JAZOOM010000098.1, forward strand.
GATAAGGGGCTCACGGCCCTCACCCCGGCCTCCCAGGTCTCCAAGGCAGACGAGCGGATCGCCGCCGTGGGCTCGGTTGAGGAGATCGTGTCGGCCTTGGGTGTGGTCAAGACCGCTACGGAGTGCCCCATCTTCCGCGGGAAGGTGGAGCGTATCCAGAAGACCCTGCGCACCCTGTCTCAAGGACTCCGCGATCCTCGGAGCGGCCGTTTCGTCTTCTCCGCCGAGGAGATCGCTTTCCTGGAGGGTGACATGGATAAGATGCTGGGGGCGATGCCCTCGGAGTCTCTCACCGATGTCCTTCCCGGAGGAAATCCCCAGTCCGCTTACCTGGACGTAGCCCATACCACGACCCGCCGTGCCGAGCGTGACGTGGTTGCCATGGATCGCCGCTACGCCGTCCCCGCCGCTTTTAAACAGTATCTCAATCGTCTGTCGGACTACCTGCTGGTAGCTGCCCGCTATTCGGATCATCTCCACGCCAAGGCAGAGGCTGAA
>JAZOOM010000099.1:0-10391 GCA_045655025.1 Eubacteriales bacterium
CCGAATAACCTGACACGCGGATCCAGCGAGATCGCCTTCAGCCACCGCTTTTGCAGGGTGGTGAGGGGCATGGTGGGAATATGGGCCAAGGGCGTGGTCAAGTCGGGGCGCACAAGGGGCCATCGGCCGCTTTTCAAGGCGGGCAGAATGGTGAGCGCGCTCTCCCCGAAGGCCTTTTCCTCCACGATGCGGTGAAGCTCCTCCTCGGTGCACGTCCCTTGAATCAAGCGGCCTATGATGGCGGCCACGGTGTTGTAGTAGGCGGAATATAACTCGCTGAAGATCATGATTCCTCCTCCTCTATGCCGTACAGGCTGTACAGAGCCGCCACGTCGGCCTTGAACGCGTTCTCAATGCTCCGATTGGAGAAATTCAGTTGGGTAATCCGTCCCAGGAAGGTACGGATCCACGGAACTACCTCTCTGGTGTCGTACACGTCGGCCACAAATCGGTAGTGGGTTGCATCCACCTGCTCCACGCGCCCCACACGGCGCTCCCGCTCCATGCGGCGAAGGATATACTCCTCTCCCGCCTCCACACGGACGGTAAATTCCACGTGCTCCCGGCGATTCTCCCCCCACCGTCCCCGACGGGTGGAAACGCCCCACATATAGGGCTCCATGCTGTCCAGCTCGGCTCTCAGCTCGTCGAAGCGGGGAGCAACCTCCAGGAGCTTGACCGAGGACAGGTAGTCCAGGCGAAAAGACTTGATGCAACGGAAATCAGGCTGGTAGGCCAGAAGATGCTGGCGGCCGTTCTGCACGCTGATGTAGATGCGGAGAGGCACGATCCGATTCAGCCGAGGCTCATCGGCCTGACGGCTGAGATTCTCCACAACGACCTCCCGCTTCTCCGCCATGGCAAAAAAGAGCTCCGCCATAACGCCGCTGTCCATGGCGCCCGTCATGTAGTGATGCTTGAAGGTCAGCACCTCGGGGTGAGCCTCCCGCTTGTCGTGGATGAAGGAGCCAATGACACCGCAGGGAGCGATCTCGGTGTAAAAATCCAACCAATCGTGGGCGGCAGGCAGAGGCACGTCGGGGGCGCGGCAGTACAAAAGACGCCGCCCCTGCTTCTCGGTCACCACCAACCCCTCGTCGGCATACTCCCGAAGCTTTTTGCGGACGGTGGACTCGTCGAATACGGGAGCCTCCTCAAAATAGGAAAGGTAACGGGCATCCGCCAGCTCTAATATCTCGTTGATGGACAGAGCCACCGAGCTGTCGTGAAGGAGGTCGAACAGAATGAAATGCAGGGTAATATCCCCGTCGGTAAAGCTCTTGGATTTCCACGCCTTGTAGAAAGGATTGTGCTCCGAGGTACGGCTGTCAATGGAAATGAAAACGGTCTTACCGTCGGGAGTGCGAACGAACCGCATATGATCCGCGAGCCAGCTCTCCATGCGCCGCCGCTCGTCGTCGTAGGAGCGGGCACTCTTCTTGTCGTAACCGTCGCGGCTCTTGAAGCCGTACACGTAAAACTCACGCATGTAAGCGCGGGTGCGCTCAAAATTCTTGATGAGCTCAATATAGGTGGACATGGGAACTCCTTTCCGATGGATTGGGTATGCGGGATCGCGAAAGATACGCGGAGGCTTATTCCACCTCGCTGACCAGCTCGGAAAGGGCCTTCCGCTTCTTCTCCCGCAGCTTATCCCCCTCCTTGGGGTAGCCCAAAGTGATGACCAGCTTCACGTCCCCGTCCAAGTGGCATACCTCGCGGATCTTATCGCTGTCCAGCCAACCGAGGATGCAGGTGCCCAACCCCTGCGCGGCCGCCTCGGCGGTGACGTAGGCGGCCAGAATGCCGATGTCAATGGAGCGGTAGTCAATACCCTTAGCCCGCGACCCCAGAGCGGCAGTGGGCACGTAGGGCTTTTCGGAAATGACCAACAGTATGGGGGCATCGGAGGCAAATTTGTTCATACCCATTCCCTGCACAGCCTTAGCCACCTGAGCCGCGGCCTCCCCGCGGCAAACGGTGATGTGGTAGGGCTGACCGTTGCAGGCCGAGGGGGAGAGGCGGGCAGATTCCAGAATGGTCCTAAGCTTTTCGGGCTCAACCGCGCGGGCAGAGTCGTAGGCGCGGGTGGATTGACGGGTGAGGGCAATGGTGGTGAAGTCCATGCTATGTCTCCTTTATTCACAGATATTTTGCGGATCGGTACTTCGTACGTACCGTCGGTAGAACAGGATCAGGAAGGGGATCGACACAAGGAAGGTGCAGAGGTCGGCCAAGGGCTGCGCCGCCACCACGCCGAGGGTCTGCAGCCCCAAGGGCAGAAGCAGAACGGCGGGGAGGAAGAAGATCCCCTGACGGCAGGAGGCCAGAAGGGTGGCCTGTCCCTTGAAGCCCAGACATTGGTAGAGCTGGTTGACGTAGGTGGAGAAGGCCATGAAGGGCATGACCGCCCCCGATAGCCAGATATAACGGAGGCCGATGCGCAGAACCTCGGCGTCGTCGTTGAACCACCCCATGATGGGCTCGGCAAAAAGCACCGTCACCACGGCGAACAGGACGCAGACCACCGACCCGACCCACGTGGCAAAGGTAAAGGACTGCCACGCGCGGCGGCGGTTCCCCGCGCCGTAGTTGTAGCCCGCCACGGGCTGAAAGCCCTGACCGAAGCCGATCACGACGTTACGCACCAGAATGTAGACCTTCCCCGCGATGGTGATGGCCGCCCCCGCCGCGTCGCCGCCGTAAGCGATGGCCTGAATATTCAGCACCGCCGCCGCCAGACTGCCGAGGCTCTGTCGGCAGATGGTGGGAAGTCCCGTGGCCGCGATGAGGCGGTAATCCCCCAAGGAGCGGCTAATATACCGCGCGCCCAGCTTCACGATGGACTTACCCGACAGAAACATGACCAACAGGATCAGGAAGCTGACCGCTTGGCTGATACCGGTGGCCAGCGCCGCGCCGCCCGTGCCCATGTTCATGCCGAAGATGAGGATGGGATCGAGAATGACGTTGAGGATACCGCCCGTACTGACCCCCACCGTGGCCAAGGTAGAGTACCCCTCGCTCCGCAGGGCGTTGCTGAGGACGAAGGTGGCGCAGCTGACTGGCGCGCTCAGGAGAATGAAGCGGGCGTAGGGGATGGCGTAGGGCATCATGGTGTCGGTGCAGCCCAAAAGCCGCAGAAAGGGCTCCAGCACCGAAAGCCCCAGCACCGCGATAACCCCTCCGATCAGAACCGCGGCGAAGAAGGCGCTGGAGGCGTACCGCGAGGCGGCCTCGTTCTCCTTCTCGCCCAGCTTGCGGCTGATGAGGCTCCCTGCCCCCACGCCCAGACCGAAGCCGATGGCCTGAATGATAGCCATGACCGCATAGACCGCCCCCACGGCGGCCGAGGCAGACTTATTGATCTGGGAGACGAAGTAGGTATCGGCGGTGTTGTAGATCACCGTGATGAGCATACCGATCACCGTCGGGACGGCCAGGGATGTCACCAGACGGGGAATGGGGGTCTCCATCATGCGGCGGTACTGGGCTTCGGCGGCGGGGGTGGATACCGGTTTGGAGGTCATGGGATCATCTTCTTTCTTGTGAAAGTGTTTTCTTTGACCGTATTATAGCACAAAATCGCAAAAACCGCAAGCCCCTACAAGGAATTGCGGTCTTTGACTCAAAAAGCAAACGGAAGCGCTCACTTATTTCAGCTTCTTCCCGTCCGAAAAGGCCTGACCCACCTTCTCACCCAGATTCCAGTACGCATGGGTCACGCTGTCGTAGCAAATGGGGTTCAGCTTCTTTGCGTCCACCTTGCCCGACTCGTCCAGAATGCGCTCGTCGGCGGAGACATTGACGATCTCACCGATGCAGATGCCATCCTCGTTGAACTTCAGGAGTTTGCACTCCACGGTCATGGGCAGCTCCTGAATGATGGGAGCGTTGACAAACTCGCTCCTCGCGGCATGGAAGCCCGCGCGGGAAAACTTGTCGGGGACGTCGTTGGCCGAGACGATACCCACGTAGTCGCAGGGCACCACGGTATCGGCGGTGGCGAAGCTGACGGTGAAAGCCCCCGTCTTCTTGATGTTCTCAGTAGTCTTGTGGTCATCGGCCAGACAGACCATGACCAGATTGGTGTCGTAAATGCCGCCCCAGGCCGCGTTCATGGCGTTGGGGGTGCCGTCCTCGGCGTAGGTGCCGATGATGAGGACGGGCATAGGGTAGAGCCAGGTTTTCGCTCCGAAATTCTTACGCATGATCGAATCTCCTTATACTTTACTGTTGAACACGTATTCATCCATCCGCCCAAACGCCTCCTTCACCCTCGTGAGGGGCAAAGCCACGTTCAATCGGATGTGGGTGGAGCCGCCGTGACCCCGGCCGTCCTGCCAGGCCACCCCCACGTCGTGACCCATTCTGACCAGCTCGTCGAGAGTCTTGCCGTGGGTCTCCAGCCACTCCTTGCAGTCCATGAAGATCATGTAAGTACCTTGAGGACGGGCGGCGCTGACCCCCTTGAAATGAGTTTCAATGTAGTCCATGGCGTAGTCGATGTTCTCGGTCAGGACGGTGCAAAGCTCATCCACCCACTCGGCTCCCCCGTCGCTGTAGCCACCTATGAGGGCGTACATGGACAGGACGTTCATGTTGTTGTAATGGGACAGGGAAGACTCCTTCTCCACGCGATCCCGGAGACGGTCGTTGTAGATGATATGGTAGGAGCCGACCAAGCCCGCCAGCGAGAAGGTCTTGGTGGTGGCGTACTGGGCCACCGTCCGCATGCGGGCATCCTCGCTCACCGATTGAGTGGGGATATGCTTGTGTCCCGCCAGAATGATATCCGACCAGATCTCATCCGATACCACGTACACGTCATGCTTGCGGTACAGCTCCATGACCGCCTCGATCTCCCATCTCTCCCAGACTCGCCCCGTGGGGTTGTGGGGAGAGCAGAACAGAGCGGCGCGAATGCGGTTCTCCACGATCTTCTTTTCCATATCGGCCAGATCCAGCCGCCAGATCTCCGCCCCGTCGCGGACAAGGGGACTTTCCACAATGCGGTAGCCCGCGTTGGTGAGGGAGCCCGTAAAGCCCATGTACACGGGACTGTTGAGAAGGACGTTATCCCCTCGGGAGCAGAAGGTACCCAGCGCGGAGAGAACACCGCCCAGCACCCCGTTCTCATAGCCGATGTGACGGCGCTCCAAGCCCGTCACGCCGTTGCGCGATGCCTGCCACCCAATGATGGCATCGAAATATTCCTCGCGGGGGTTGAAATACCCGAAGGAGGGATGAGCCAACCGCGCGGACATGGCCTCCAGCACGGCGGGAGCGGTGGGGAAATTCATATCCGCCACCCACATGGGGATGGCGTCAAAGCCCTCGCGGGGAGCGGCGGGAGCCCACCCCTGCCCCAGCGCGTCAACGGCCAAAGCATCCCTGCCTCGGCGATCCATAATCGTAGTGAAATCGTATTTCATGGGATATACCTCTTTCCAAAGGATAATACTGCTTTCAGTATACCATATCTTCTTTCTTTTTGCAAGTTTTTTTGAGATTTCGGAGAATATTTCGATGCCGAATTCCGAAAGATTCTTGACAAAAGCGCGATTATCCAGTATAATACAAGATGAGGAAATTTTCTCCGTCGGCACGTCTCCCGCACCGCTGCATCTAAATTTTTGTTTGAAACGAGGTTTCCAGCCATGATTCTTTCCGGAAAGCAGATCGTCGCCAATCTGGGTGACGGCATTGAGATCACCCCCTTCTCCCCCAAACAGGTAAACCCCAACAGCTACAATCTGAAGCTGTTCAACGAGCTTCTGGTATACGACGAGGACGTGCTGGACATGAAGAAGCCCAACGCCTTCCATAAGATCATCATTCCCGAGGAGGGCTACGTTCTCCAGCCCGGTAAGCTCTACCTGGGCCGTACCCTGGAGCACACCAAGACCACCAAATTTGTCCCCATGCTGGAGGGACGCTCCTCCGTGGGCCGTCTGGGCATCTGCATCCATATCACCGCAGGCTTCGGTGACATCGGCTTCTGCGGCTACTGGACACTGGAGCTCTTCTGCGTAGAGCCTGTCCGCATCTATCCCAACGTGGACATCTGCCAGATCTACTACCACACCATCGACGGTGACTACGACATGTACAAGAGCGGTAAGTACAACAACAACGATTCCATCCAGCCCAGCATGATGTATAAGGATTTTCAGTAAGGAGCCATTGTATGGAACATACCCCCTTGATCGACCACACCTGCGGCTTTTGCGTAGAGATCCGCGACATGGATACCGACAATAACCTGTTCAAAAGGGTCATTGCACCCGAGACGGGACTGAAAAGCCGCTACGTCTATGAGGATGATACCTTCGTGGTCATGCCCACCCTGGGTGCTTTTGTAGAGGGCTACGTCATGATCGTGTCCAAGGAGCATCACGACTGCGTGGGAAAAATGCCCTCGGAGGATATCGCCCACCTGGAAACACTCATGGAGGAGATCACCGCCCGCATCCGCGAGGTGTACCATACGAACGTCATCTGCTTCGAGCACGGTGCCGTCTCCTGCGCCAACAAATTCGGCGGCTGTCTCAACCACGCCCACGTCCATCTGGTTCCCTGCAATACTTCCCTCATTGAGGAGATACGGGACTATGATCTGGAGGTGGAGCCCCTGTCCTCCCTGACCGATCTCCAAGCCCTCGGGCAGGAGGGTCGCCCCTACCTGTTCTTCCGTGACACCGATGGGGAGCAGTACCTCATCACGGGAGAATTCATCGTCTCCCAGTTTTTCCGCCAGCTGGTAACCGCCCGCATGGGCATGGATCAGAAATGGGATTGGCGTGAGCATCTGTATCTGGACAACGTCCTCAAAACCGTGAAAGGACTTACACAAGATGAAGCAAACGAATAAAACCACCTTTTTCCGCAAGGGAAGACGGGTGAAATCTCTCATCAAGGACACCATCATCTACCTGATCCTGTTCACCATTCTGGTCATCTTCGTCATCCTGCCCGAGTTTTACGGGAAGCCCATTTCGGAATGGTCTGACGGCATGATGCGGGTGGTGGGAGATCTGAGTATCTACCTGCTGGGCATGATCGGTCTCTTCGAGTTCGGCTACGACAACGGCCTGCTCCTGTTCATCCCCGACAGCTTCGTCCGCTACAAGGAAAAGCGGCTGGAGCAGCAGACCAGGGACTACATTTTCACCTTCCTGGATAAGGAAACGGAATTCCTCCATGAGCACGAGCGTCTCCGCGCAGGCGAGCTCATGTCCCTCATCGGCCTGTCGGTCCACGACCTGCCCATGCTGCAGAGCAACGTCATCAAGGCCCGTCTGGATCCCATGTACGATATTGAAACCGCCTCCGCCAAGCTGGAGGACATCCTGTTCCACTCCAACGTGGTGCGGGATCTGCACGTGGATTCCGAGGTCTCCCAGCGAACCAACTGCCGCTTCTACTTCCGTTTCCCCGATCTGATGCACGACCCCGCCCTCCGCGTCCAGATCTCCAAGATCATGGCCACCTACATCTGTCAGACCCTGGAAAATCCCGCAAACAAAGCACCGTTCAGCGCGCCCGATTTGGACATCGTCATGACCCCTACTCACGGTAACTTCCTGCTGGGCTTCGACGTAAACGCCCTGTTGGGCAAGCACTTCATCAAAATGATCCCCAAGAACAAGGTCTTCGGAGATAACTACTACGAGGGCGTCATTCCAAGCGATTACGCCGACCGAGGCATCAACGTGGTCCTCGTCCACGACATCCTGGTATCCGGCGGCCAGATCATCGAGAGTATCGATGAGATCCGCGCCCTCTTCGGAGACTGCAAGATCTGCGTCTTCTCCCTGATCTACCGCAATTTTGACGGAGCACTGGCCAAGCTGCAAAGAAGGTACAGCGACGTGAAGTTCTACAACATGCTGGAATACTCCGAGCAAGATATATACGACAGACGCGTCAGTCTGGGCGGTGCGGAGGAAGACGGAGATCTATGATCTATCTGGATAACGCCGCCACCACCCCCATCCTCCCCGAGGTGCGCAAGGCCATGGAGCCCTACCTGACGGAGGAGTTCGGCAACCCCTCCAGCACCCACGCCATGGGACAAGCCGCCCGCGAGGCCGTAGAGGACGCGCGCAAACGCGTCGCCGCCGCCCTCTCCTGCTACCCCGACGAGGTGATCTTTACCTCGGGAGGCACCGAAGCAGACAATCTGGCCATCCTGGGTGTTGCCGCCGCCTCTTCGAGAAAGAGCATCGTCACCACCAAGATCGAGCACCCCGCTGTGCTGAACACCTGCGCCTTTCTGGAGCGCATGGGATACTCCGTCACCTACGTGGGCGTGGATCACCGCGGCATTCTGAGCCTCGACGAGCTGAAGGCCGCCGTCAACGACGACACCGCTCTGGTAGCCGTCATGTCCGTGAACAACGAGGTGGGCAGCATACAGCCCGTATCCGAAGCGGCCGCCATAGCCCACGCTCGAGGAGCACTGTTCTTCACCGATGCCGTGCAAGCCGTCGGACACCTTCCCCTGCGTTTTTCCGACTCACCGTCGGATCTTCTCAGCCTTTCGGGGCACAAGCTGGGTGCCCCCAAGGGTGTGGGCGCCCTCCTCGTCCGCCGCGGAACCCCCCTGTCCCCCATCCTCCACGGAGGCGGCCAGGAGCGCGGCCTTCGAAGCGGCACCGAAAACGTCCCCGCCATCGTAGGCTTGGCCACAGCCGTTGAGCTGGCCGTAGACTCTGTCGCCGCGGGACAGCTTGCCCGCGAGCAGACCGCCATGCTCCAAGCCCTGCTGGACTCCGCACGGGAGATCCCCTTCACCCACGTCCATCATACCCCCCATGCCACCGTCCCGGGGATTTTGAATCTGTGCTTTGAATACCTCAACGGCGCGGATCTGGTCTCCCTGCTCAGCGCGAAGGGGATCTGTGTCTCCTCCTCCTCGGCCTGTGCCTCGGGGACGGAAGCCCCCTCCCACGTCCTGCTGGCCATGGGTCTTTCCCCCGATACCGCGCGAGGAGCTCTGCGGATATCCCTGAGCCGACACAACACCCCCGAGGAGATCCAAGCCCTCCGCAACGTCCTCCCCCGATGCGTGGACATGCTCCGCAAGCAAAATCCCACCTACAAGAAGCGCAAGGAAAACCAAAACCATGAGTGATTTTTCCCAAAGAGCCTCCTCCTACGAGCAGGAGGCCAAATGGATCCTGGACGAGAGCTTTGTCCGCCCCCTCGTCCCCGCCCCCTTTGGCGGCGGAACACTGCTGGACGTCTGCACCGGAACGGGTGTCATAGCCGAATACGCCGACACCCTGGGCTGGCAGGCCACGGGCATCGACAACAATACCGACATTATGCACTACCTGGACTCCCGCGTCACCCGCGTCTGCGGCGATGCCAACCACCTTCCCTTCCCCGACGGAAGCTTTGATCTGGTGGTGTGCCGCCAAGGCCTGCAATACCTGGATCGGGACGCAGCCATCGGAGACATGCTCCGCGTGTCCCGGGGCGAGGTTCGCCTCCTCCACGGCTTTGTCCGAGACGAGGACATCGAGGGCTGGCGCGCCCTGTTCCGAGTCACCAACCGCAACAATCGGAACTTCTTCAGCGACACCATGCTGATGGCCGCCATTCAAGGGCACGCCCCCGCCTCCGTGGAGTGCACCTACCTGACCACCCGCGAGACCTTCCGCATCTCCCCCGAGACCGCCGCCGCCGTGGAGCAGTTCCTGGCGCAAAACCCCGCGTTCGCAGCCAATAACCACGTAACCGACGGGGAGGAGGGCTTCACCTACACCCTGAACTGGGTGGTGCACACCATCCGTAAGTAAACCTCCGCCACGGGACGACCCCATCCCGTAGAAAGGCTGACCCTATGGAAACCCTGTTTTTCGCCCAAAAAGCCTTCATCGTCCGCGACCGTCGGCTGCTGCTCATTCGGAAAAGCCCCAACGCCCCCGTCTGGCCGGGGAAGTGGGAAGTCCCCGGAGGCAGGCTGGAGTCGGGCGAGACCTTGGACGACCATCTGCGCCGCGAGGTGCTGGAGGAGGTGGGCATTCCCGTCCGCGCCATCGAGCCCTTCCACCTTTGGGATTGGCATCTGAAAGGCCAAGATGGGGGTGAAAGCCGCGTGGTAGCCGCCGCCGTCCTGTGCGCCCCCGAGGAAGAGGCCTGCACCCTGCAAAACCAAGTGGAGGGAGACGACATCGCCGCCTACGAATGGGTAGAATTCCACCGCTTGCGGGAATACGACTTCATCCCCAACATGATCCCCGTAGTGGAAACCTTCTTGGCCAGGTACGGAGAGCAGACGGATCCCCTCCCATGATTCTCCCCGCAAAATCAGCAACCGAACGCCCTGCCGCTCGGTTGCTTTTTTCTTCCCCCGAAGGCACAACGATTTAGCGGTATTT
>JAZOOM010000100.1:0-3504 GCA_045655025.1 Eubacteriales bacterium
CCCTCTGCGCGGGTCAGGAGCGCATCCAGCTCGTCGGCATGGGGGGCGACCAGCAGGTCGGCGGGGTGGGCACCGCGGCGCTTCACGTGGAGGTAGCCCCCCCCCAGGTGGGTGCCTGCGGTATGGGCGAGGGCACCGTCCGAGGCGGCGGCCGCGGTACGGAGGGCGTGGATATTGGCGATGGCGGCCTCCAGATTGGCAAGAGGAGCCGAGGCCAGGGTGGGCATGACGGTGGTCACGCCGCTGTCCAGGTAGGAGCGGGCCATGTGAACCATGGTCTCCGCGGAGGCGTTGCCGAAGTCACCTCCGGCGCGGCCGTGGGTATGGACGTCCACCAGGCCGGGGATGACCCGCAGGCCGTGGGCATCGAGGATCTCTGCGCCCTCGGGCGGGGTCAGCTCGACGGGGGCTACCAGAACAATGCGGTCGTCGGCGATCAGAATGGAGCCGTCGTAGAAGGTACGGTCGGCGGTATGGTAAATGCTTGCGTTACGGATGAGGATGTAGTTCACGATCTGTCCTCCTGTGTATATGATGGAATGGGGCGTGGTGACCCGTAAAATTATCCACTCTATATTATAGCAAATTCACGGAGATTTTGCAAGGGCTTTTCGAAAAAAACACGGTATCTCTGCGAAAAAACAGGGAGACACCCGAAGGTATCTCCCTGTATGCGTGAGAAATCAGACTCAAGGCTGGGTAGCCGAGGTGAGCTGCATAGCGGTCTCGTCGGCGTTGATGGTGCCGGGGCAGTTGAGGGCATCGCCGCCGCAGTTACCGGTGACGGTGCAGCCTGACTCCACGGTGATGGACATGGTGGCCTGAATGGCGTCGTCGATGCAGTTGATCTCTACCTTGGCGCCGGCGGTGATCAGGATATAGCCCTTATCGGTGCGATCCGCGGTATCGGACTTGATGGCATCCTCGCCGCCGGAGAGCTTGACGTTGGCGTTCTCAATCTCCACGCTGTCGTTGCCCTTGAGGATGTTGTTCACACCCGTGACGTTCAGGGTGCAATCCTTGATGCGGAGGTCGTTCTTGCAGCCGATGCCGTTGTTGTAGTTGCCGTTGACGTTCAGGGTACCGGTACCCTTGATGGTCAGGTCGTCGGAGGAGTAGATGCAGGCGTTGGGCTTATCCTCGGCGGGATTGGGGAAAACGTACAGGGTAGCGTCGGTCAGGGTATTGACGGAGCCTGCGGCCAGCACGATGGTGGCCTTGTCGGCGCTCTCGATGTAGAGGGGGGCGGGGGTGTTGCAGGAGGCGGTGAAGTTGTTGAAGATCAGCTCAACCTGCTCGGTCTTGGGGACGGCCACCTTGATCTGACCGTTGGAAAGATCACCCTTCAGCTCGTAGGAGCCGCCGCGGGTAATGACGAACGCGCCGCTCTCAACGGTGATGCCGGTGTCCTGAACGGAGGTGGACAGCTGGTTGCCGTTGAAGGTCAGGACAACGGTGGTGGGAGCGGTGGGGGTGTTGTTGTCGGTGCCGGGGGTGATGGTGTTGCCGTTGGTATCGGAGGGCTGGGTTTCCACGGGCTGACCGTTTGCGTCGGTCTGGGCGGGAGTTTCATTGGTGGCGTCGGTGGTGTCGGTGGTGTCGGCGGGGGTGTTGTCGCAGGCAACGAGGGAGAGGGCCAGCAGGGCGGCCAGGAGAATCAAAGCAAGCTTCTTCATGGGAATCAATATCCTTTCTATATGGTTTGCCAAGGACATGGGCCGAGGCGGGGGGAAAGATAGGATCGAATTGTCTGTATGGCAACAGTTTACAGGAAAAATGTGTATGCAGTGTGAATGCAGTAAAAGAATTTCATGAATTTGTGAAATTCTTCCCGCATTTTGCGGAAACACCCATGCTTTTCGTTCCGAGGAGGAAAAGAAATCAAGGATGTTGCAGGATGCGGGGGAGTGGGGGGATCAGCCTGCCGCGGTGTCGGAGGCGTTGGCGGTCTCGGCCTCGGGTTCCAGAGCCTTGGAGCGATCCACGGTGACGACCACACCGCCCTCGTTGGTGCCGGACACGGTGTAGGCGTAGTTGGTGGGATGCTTGACGGTGGCGGAGCCGTCTACGGCGACGTACCAAACCTCGTAGTAGCGTCCGTCAGCGCCGTTGATCTTCAGGGGGGACTCGTCGGTGTAGCTCTTGAGCACCTCGACGTACTCCTCCATGCAGAGGTTCTGCTCCTTCATGTAGGTGGCGTGTGCTACGCCGACGTAGCGGAAGTAGTCCTCATAGTCGTCGACGCCTGTTTGGTCGATCTTGTCGGCAGGGTAGCGAATGACAAAGCCGTACTTGTGGCAATTCTCGAAAAACCAACTGAAGGTCTCGTCGGTGCTGAACGCATAGGTGGTGTTGTTGCGGATGTACTTGAGCTGAACGCCCAGACCCGTGTGGTGATCGGAGTAGCCGGGTTCCACAGAGAACTGCTTCTGTTCATCATAGGTACGGTAAGCATAGCGAACCTGTACCTCGGTGTTTCCTGTAGCGGTGTGGAAATCGGTCAGCATTTTGTCCAATGCGTTCAGCGCGTCGGTGTCCATATACTTGGACAGACCTGACTGCTGATAAATTCTGGGAGAGTGCTGATTCCATACGCCCCAGATCTCCGAGAGATGATCGTCGGCCTGGGGGAAGGTGTATACGTGGGTGTTGTTGACCAGCACCAGATCGCCATGAAGGGTGTCGGTAGCGGTCACGGTAATAGAGCCCCAATCCACGCGCTCGTTGTCGGGACCCTTATTGGCGGTGCCGCTGAGGTTGGTGATGATGGCACCCAAGGCCATGATGATCACCATGACTACGGTCAGAGCGGCGAGGGTGACGACGCCGAAAAGGGTGTATTTCTGCAAAGCCTTGTTCTTTTCACGCTTGGGGACGTTGCTGTTATTGATCGTATTGAAGCCGCGGTCTCCGGTGGGGTGAGCCATATTTGTACCTCCTTTTAGAAAAGATACCCGCCGCCGAAGCGGCGACGGGTATGATTATGAATGAATGAGAGAAATCAGTCAGCGTCCTTGATGGAGAAGTCCATACGGCCCTTCTTATCCAGACCCAGGTACTTGACCTTGACAACGGTGCCGACCTCGATACCGGCATCCTCCACGCGCTCCAGACGGCGGTTAGCGATCTTGGAGATGTGAACCATGCCCTCCTTGCCGGGAGCGTACTCCACGAAGCAGCCGAACTCCTTGATGCCGGTGACCTTACCGGTGTAGACGGCGCCCACCTCGGGCTCGAAGACGATGGCGGCGATGGCGGACTGGCAAGCCTCGGCCTGTGCGGAGTTGATGGCGGCGATGCGGATGGTACCGTCGGCGTCGATGTCCACCTTAGCGCCGGACTCGGCCTGGGTCTTCTGGATCACGGAGCCGCCCTTACCGATGACCTCGCGGATCTTGTCGGGATCGATCTTCATGACGGTCATCTTGGGAGCGTACTTGGAAACGGTAGCGCGAGGCATGGGAATGGCCTTCAGAATGACCTCGTCGATGATGTAGACGCGGC
>JAZOOM010000101.1:0-6928 GCA_045655025.1 Eubacteriales bacterium
GGCCGCTCTCTCCCCTCTATGAGGAGCTGGTTGCCCACGGAGCCATCCTATCCCCCATGGGCTCGAACCCACTGGTGGTACGGGGTAAGCTGTCGAGCGGTCGGTACTGTCTGGCCGGCAACGTGTCCTCCCAGTTCATCAGCGGTCTGCTCTTTGCCCTCCCCCTGCTGGACCGTGACAGCGAGATCGAGATCTACAGCCTCGTGGAATCCGTAGGCTATATCCGCATGACCTATGAGATCCTGACACGGGTCGTGCAAGAGATCATGACCGCTTTCCCCGTGTACTTCAAGATCATTGGCCGCAATCACCGTTCCATGGATGCCTTCCCCGAGGAGGAGATCACCGTGGGCGGTGACTGGTCGAGTGCCGCCTTCTTCCTGACGGCGGGTGTACTGGGGAGCGAGGGGAACACCGTCACCCTGACAGGGCTGGACGAAAAATCCTTCCACGGAGACCGCGCCATCGTCGATACCCTCCGCCGTATGGGCGGCGACATCCGCATATCCGAGGGCGGCGAGACCATAGCCTATCCCTCCCGCTTGCACGGCATGGAGATCGACGCCTCCCAGATCCCCGATCTGGTGCCCATTCTGGCCGTCGCGGCCTCGGTGGCCGAGGGAGAGACCCGCATCGTGGGAGCTTCCCGCCTCCGCCTCAAGGAAAGTGACCGTCTGAAAACCGTCACGGACATGCTCACCGCTCTGGGTGGAGATATCACCGAGACCGCCGACGGTCTCATCATCCGCGGCGTCCCCCGTCTGAAGGGGGGGACCGTGGACGCGGCAGGGGATCACCGTATCGCCATGAGCGGAGCAGTGGCCTCTCTCGTCTGCGACGGGCCCGTGACCATTACGGGCGCGGAGTGCGTGGCGAAGTCGTATCCTACTTTTTGGGATGAATTCACCCGTCTGAGCAAGGAGTGAAACCATGAAAAATGTTTACGGAAACAACCTACAGCTGACCATCTTCGGCGGCTCTCACGATCCCGAGATCGGCATGACCCTGACAGGCTTCCCTGCGGGAGTCAGGCTCCCCGAGGCCGAGCTGCTTGCCTTCATGACCCGCCGCGCCCCGGGACAGGGGCCTTGGGCAACGACCCGCAAGGAGCCGGATATCCCCGTATTCACGGCGGGTGTCACCGAGGAGCTCGCCGACGGTCAAAAGGTCTATATCAGCGACGGCACGCCCATGCGGGCGGTCATCGTCAACCAAAACCAGCGTTCGGGGGACTATGCTTCCCTCCTCGACACCCCTCGTCCCTCCCACGCCGACTACCCCGCGCGGGTGAAATTCGGTGAAACGGTAGACCTACGGGGAGGCGGAAAATATTCGGGGCGGTTGACCGCTCCCCTGTGCATCGCGGGGGCGTTCAGTATGGCGTATCTGCGGGAGCGGGGTATCGAGGTGGGCGCGCACATTCTGCAGGTCGGTGCGGTGAAGGATGCCGCCTTTGACCGTCTGCACCTCACGTCCGAAGCGCTCCACGCCCCTGCCGCATCCTCCTTCCCGGTCACAGATCCCGAGGCGGGAGAGGCCATGAGGGGGGAGATCGAGTGCGCCCGCATGACGGGAGACTCGGTGGGCGGTATCGTAGAGTGCGGTGTCATCGGTCTGCCCGTGGGACTGGGTGACCATCCCTTCGACGGCATGGAGGGGCGCATTTCCTCCATCCTGTTCTCCATTCCCGCCGTGAAGGCGGTGGCCTTCGGAGACGGCTTTGATTTGGCCCTGGGCTATGGCTCCACCCACAACGACGCTTACCGCATGGATGGCGGTGAGATCGTGACGAAAAGCAACCATTGCGGCGGTATCGTGGGGGGGATGTCCACGGGTATGCCCGTGATCTTCTCCTGCGGATTCAAACCCACCCCCTCCATCGGGTGTGAACAGGAGTCGGTGTCCCTCACCCGCCGTGAAAATACCACCGTGACCGTCAAGGGTCGCCACGACCCCTGCATCGTCCCCCGCGCCGTGCCCGTGGTGGAGGCCGCGGCGGCGGTTGCGGTGGTGGATATGATACTGGATTGAAAGGAGTCTCTATGAAATACCAATTCTTTGAATTTCATCTCCTGCAAAGCGTTTTCTGTAAGGGGAGCGACACGCTGGGGCGGGTGTATGAGAATTTCACGAGCTATATGTGTGCGCCCGTGACCATGCCCTGCTTTTTACACGCGCTCCGCGGGCTGATGGCGGGTGGTTATATCACCGTGGACAGCCCTGACGGCATTCTGAATCCCGACGTATCGGTTTCCATCACCGATACGGGGCGCAAGACCGTCAAGCCCTCTGCCCTTCTGGGGCTGTTCAGCGAGTTCAAGGCGACCGTCAGGAAGGAGCTTGTCTTCTGCGGTCTTGACCGTCCCGCAAATGCCGAGGATATCGACCTGTGCGCCAATGCCGAGGATTTCACATCCCTCATCCGCCCTCTGGTGGAATCGCGTGATATTGCGTTCCCTACCTTTGAGCTGAACTGCCCCGAGGCCGGCATCCTCAAGCTGACGGTGCATCATCCCAATGACGATATCAAGGGCGAATACGACGTAGAAGACGTTGACCCCGACGGAGCGAATCTGTCCTACTCCGCGTCTGTCACAGGATACGCCGAGCAGGTGATGGCCGGTATGAGCGATCTGATCTCTGCCGCCCACGCCATGCTCACCGAACCCTCCCGCACCCGCAAGGTGGCGCTCCACGGAGCGGACGGCTCCCTGCTGGTCACCATGGCCAGAGCCGCAAACGAAACGGGGCTCACCACCTTCCGCATCACCGTATCCAAGATCCGCTTCAACCGTCAGCGATTCTACGGCAAACGGGATGGGGATCTGGACTACGCCCAATGCGGCGATCCCATCTTCATCCACGAGCTTCAGGATGAGGAGGCCTTTGCCTATTGGGACGTTCTGCACAGCGCGGTGGCCTATCCCTGTCTTCTTTCGGATACGGATATGGACAAGCTCACCGAGATCCACCGCATCGCACGACTCAACCACACGACGTAACGCTAAAGGAACAACACAATGAACACCAATTCCGACAAGCCCCTGCGCACAGGCCTTTTGGGCGAGCATCTCTCCCACAGCTTTTCCCCCCGGATCCACCGTGCTCTGGTAGGGGGGCTTTACACCTACGAGCTGTTTGAGCGCGATCCCGCCGACGTGGAGGGCTTCATCAAGGGAAACGAGTGGGACGCGCTGAACGTCACCATTCCCTACAAGCAGGCGGTCATGCCCTATCTGGATGTGATCTCCGACGAGGCGGAGCGCATCGGGGCGGTGAACACCATCACCCGTCTGCCCGACGGGAAACGCAAGGGGGACAATACCGACTATTTCGGCCTGTCCTACGCCCTGTCGGTTTTCGGCATGGATTTCAAGGGTAAAAAGGCTCTCGTCCTCGGCAACGGCGGCGCGGCGGCCACGGCGGTTGCGGTGCTGTCCGATCTGGGCGCGGAGGTCGTTGTATTGGCGCGGAACGCCAGGCGCGTGGGCGGGGTCATACCCGAGCCCTACGAAGGCGTGTATGACCGTCATCCCAACACGGCGGTGGTGGTCAACTGCACCCCCGTGGGAATGTACCCCCGCTTGGTGGGGCAGCCTCCCATTGAGTTAGGAAAACTTTCCTGCGTAGAGGCGGTATTTGACATGGTCTACAATCCTGCCCGCACCGCTCTCATTCAGGAGGCCATGAGTCTGGGAATCCCCACCTATAACGGTCTGCTTATGCTGGTGGCACAGGCCAAACGAGCCGCCGAGCTGTTCCTCTCCGAGTCACTCCCCGACGGGCTCATTGATCCCAGCGTGGAGGCCATCTCCCGTGAGACACAAAATATCATTTTAGTGGGTATGCCGGGTTGCGGTAAGACTACCGTGGGCAGCGCTTTGGCCAAGGCCATGGGTCGTCCTCTTGTGGATACCGATGCCATGATCGTGGAATCGGCAGGCCGCTCCATACCCGAGATCTTTTCCTCCGACGGCGAGGAGGCCTTCCGCGCCCTTGAAACCGAGGCGGTAATGGCGGCGGGCATGATGAGCGGCGTTGTCATCGCCACAGGCGGCGGGGTCGTGACCCGTGAGCGGAACTACGCGCCCCTGTCCCAGAACGGCAGGATCGTGTTCATTCACCGCGATGTGGAAGAGTTGCCCATCGACGGCAGACCCATCTCCCAATCCACCCCAAAGGACGAACTGTACGCCAAGCGGTTGCCTATGTACAAGGCCTTTGCGGACGTGGAGGTGGAGAACAGCGGGAGCGTGGAGGAGGCAGTGGAAAAGATCTTTTCGGCTTTGGGATATAGAAGGTAAATTGCTGTTTAACGGGCCGAAGGCCCGTCACGTCCGAAGGGCATCTCACGCCGCAAGGCATATCGTGTGCGCAGCACATATCGCGCCGCAGGCATCTCGTTCACCGTAAAAATGATTGAGCTTTTTGCTTTTTAGCGAGATACCCCTTCGGGGTGCGATATGCCTTGCGGCACGATATAACGCTCGGGGTGGAACCCTCGCGGTACGATATGAGCCCCTACGGGCGGCTGAATCTCACCGACAAACCCAAATTTGAATTTTTCAAGGAGTCACCATGAAATTTCTCATCATCAACGGCCCCAATCTGAATATGCTGGGGCTTCGTGAGCCGGGTATTTACGGCAACCGCAGCTATGCCACCCTTTGCGCCCTTTGCGCCGATTGGTGCGCCGAGGTCGGGGTGGAGTGGGAGATCTTCCAGTCCAACCACGAGGGCGTGCTGGTGGACAGGATCCAGGAGGCATACGGCAAGGTGGACGGCATTGTGATCAACCCCGCCGCCTACACCCACACCAGCGTGGCCATTCTGGACGCCCTCAAGGCGGTGGCCATCCCCACCGTGGAGGTGCATATCTCCAAGGTCAGCGAGCGAGAGGCCTTCCGTCAGGTATCCTACGTCAGCTACTACGCATCCCGTACCATTCAGGGCATGGGCTTTGAGGGCTACGGCGAGGCCATTCGGTGGTTGAAGGAGCATATTGAAGGCCAAAAATAACGAAAAACGGAGAAGCAACCGATCGGCGCTTCTCCGTTTTCTTTATTTAGCAGCCTTCAGCGTACACGTTGCCCCCCATTTACCCAATATTTCCACCTTGGAAAATCCGCCACCCATCAGAGCCTCGATCTCACGCTCCACGGTCAGAGGCGTATCGTAATGGTAAAATTCCCCGTCCGCAATACCCTGCTCGGCCTTGAGGCGGGCAAGCTCGGACGCATAGAAAGCCTCGTCGGCCTCCGTGGGGGCGAAATAGTCGGTGAGAATGAAATATCCGTCGGGAGTCAGAGCGTTTTGCAGTCGGCGGTACAGCCCTGTCTTTTGCTCCTTCGTAAAATGATGCAGTGACTCCACCGACACGGCGGCGTTGTACTTCCCTGCCTCCAAAGGCACGTCAAAGTAGGAGTCTTGAATGAGAGTGAGCGTCTTATGAGGGAACTTGAATCGCAGAGCCTCCAGCATCCCCGCCGACAGGTCGATGCCCGTGACGCGGGCGGTGGGGTTGATCTTGAAGTAGAATTCCAGCTCCAGACCCGTGCCGCATCCCAGATCCAGCACCTCCGCTCCCGCCGTTGTCGGCAGGAGGGAGGCGGTGAAGGGGTAAAACTCGGTGGCGGATTCGATGTCATTGAGCATATGCTCGTCGTAGCCGTCCAGCCGCGCCTCAAAGAAGGCAGCCATTTTCTCCAGCGTTGCCATGTCGGATCAATACTCCAGCAGCTTCACGGGGCCAAGCAGTCCCGAGGGGGTGATGGGCATGCAGTGGGAGAAATGGTCTCTCACCTTGCCCACAAGGGTATTGGCAACCTCCACGGTGATGGTGTTCTCCCCCGCATGGAGCAGGTAGGAGATGGGGCAGGCGTAGGGGGCGGTGATACGGATGCCCGCCTCGGTACCGTTAACAATGAACTTGGCGGTCTGACCCACGCGCCCCAGATCCAGCACGGCATTGGCTGGGACTTCATCCAGATGCAGGGTGAAGGTGTAGCGCGCAAGGCCGGAGAAGGAGGGCTTTTCGTTCTTGCCCGTGAGATTGACGAGTGTGTCGGTGGTCTTGTGGGGATAGAAAGCCGTCAGATCCTCGGAATCGGCCAGCTCGATGGTATAGGTGGGGGTGAGGAGGGTCTCCTTGATGGGCTCCGTGACCGTAGCGAAGGCGGAAATATTCATGCCCTCGGTGTCCTTGCCGAACACAAGGATCTCGGACTGACCAGGCAGGAGATTGATCTCCACGCGGCCGTCGGGGGTGGTATCGCCGTACACGCCGTTCTCAATGAGGCGCAGGCGGGCGAATTCGCCGCTGACGGGGAGGGTAACGGTGGCCTTGGCGGTGTGGATGCTGTCTTCGTTGAAGAGCATGAACACGTCGGTGCCGTCCCGCTTCACGTGGTAGTGGCGGAGGAGCGGGCAGTTCCCTTCCACGGTAATGTCCGTCAGCCCCAGCGCACGGATGCGGGCAGGCAGGTCGGCCACGGCCACCACCTCGCCCGCAAGCCCCTTGGGTCTTGCGTCGCAGAGGAGGACGGGAACCCCCGCCGCCAGCAGGTGATCCACCACGGGGGTGAGGGCGTGGTTCAGCACCTTTCCGTAGGGCACCACCAGAGCACCGTAGGTCTCGCCGTTGATGGTCATTTTGCCGTTTTGAACCGTGACCTTCTCCAAGGTCTCCTGACAGATGAGGTCGTAGCACAGATGCTCGTCCAGCAGAGCCTGAGCGGGCACCTGCATGAACATGTAGTCTCCCTTATCGTTCATCCACTCGCCCTCTGCGTGGTAGAGGATGGCGCAAGAGGTGATATGCTCGCCGCCGTAGAGCAGGTGGGCAACTTGGTTGGTGTAGCGCATGAGGTGGGTAAAGCCCTCAAACTGGGGATCGTGCCCCTCCGCGCCAAAATGGGGCGGGCAGTCG
>JAZOOM010000102.1:0-14944 GCA_045655025.1 Eubacteriales bacterium
TTACCCCCGCTCATCTGCAACCTCAACTCACCGATAAACCCAAATTTGAACGCAAATTTGAAACTCACCCCAAAAATTCAACTTTTTTTGCAAATCATGAAAGATTTTGCCGTATTTTGGTGTCTTATATAGTGTACCCCATTTGAAAGGAGAAAACTATGGAAATCAAAAACAAAACCGCTTACACCTATGACGCGCTCATGGCATTTTCCAAACATCAAGCCGCAAGTCCCGAAGGCAGGAAAAGCCATTGGTTTTTCTTGGCGGTGGGCATCCTCAACACCGTGGGTCTGATTCGGTACGGGTTGCATCTTCTGATGGGAAACAGAACTCCTTTGTATTGCCTTGTATTCGCAAGCTCGATTTTCGTAGAGTTCTGCTTTTTCCTCGTTCTCTTTACGCCGCAGATCCGAGCCAAGAGGATCGCTAAGCGAAGCATGACAGTTTCCTACAGCTTCACCGAGGACGGGCTGACACACAACGCAAAAAACGGGGAGATCGCTTCCCTCTCCTATGACGGTATCCTAAAGGTTACCGAATCCCCCGACTACTATTTTCTCTACATAGCCGAGGCGGATGCCCTGATCGTGTCGAAAAACGGCTTCACCGAGGGCACGGCAGAGGATTTCGTCAGCCTGCTGCGGGATAAGCTCGGGGCAGACAAAGTGAATTTCTATACTCTTTGAAAGGAAGAAAGCCATGGAAATCAAAAACAAAACCGCCTACACCTACGACATTCTCATGGAATTCAACCGCCAACATCAGAAAAAGCTCATAACCGCCATGCAGATCATCATCTGCATCTGCGCGGGGGTCATGATCCTTGCACTCATCGCGGGACTGACTCTGCACGCCACGCCGGGAGGCGAGCCTTTGACCGCCGTTGATTTCACCTTGCCTCTGATCTACGTCCTGGGTGCCGCGTTCCTCCTTGCGTACCCTCCCATCCGCAGAAAGAAGGTCTGCATCAAGCAGGCCGGTCTCCACACCCAAGTGGAGTGCACCTTCACCGAGGAGGGCTTTTCCGAAATCTCCACCTCCGACACGGTCAACGAGCAGAGGGAATGCAAATACGCTATCATCACCAAGGTTACCGAATCCGAGCACGCCTTCTTCCTCTACATCGCCCCCAACGCCGCCCACATCGTGTCCAAGGACGGCTTCACCGAGGGCAACGAAGCCGATTTCCGCACCCTCCTGCGGACGGTCATTGATCCCAAAAAGCTTCGCATTCGCTGAGTATGTCAAAAGGAGTTCATTATGGAAATCAAAAATACGACCCCATACACCTACGACTGCCTGATGGAATTTAACCGTTCCTACCTCCGCCGCTTCCGTCGGGTGACCAATATTCTGACCGTCGTAGTCACCGGACTTTTGCTCTTCCTGTTCCTTCTGCAGGGTCTGCTCATGCTCCTGGGTGAGGAGCCCGTTTTGCCTGTTGATTCCACCGTCAGGCTGGTCGTTGTCCTCGCCCTTCTGTTCATCCTCAGATTCATTGTGTTCCCCCAAATGACCAAGCGCACCGTCCGCAAGCAGGCCGCCCAGGAAAACGTCACCGATTACCTCTTCACAGACGAGGGCTTTGAGCAATCCACCGTATCCAATATTCAAAAAATACAGGAGCAGTGCCCCTACAGCATCCTGACAAGCGTCACCGAATCCGAACACTACTTCTACCTCTTCATCAATCCCCGCGCCACCCACATCGTGTCCAAAAACGGCTTCACCGAGGGGAACGAAAACGACTTCCGTATACTCCTGCGGACGGTGATCGAGCCCAAAAAGCTCCATATCCAATAACGAAAAAAGGTGTCTCGCCCCATCGGGTAAGACACCTCTTTTTTACGTTTCAGCCGTTCCGCCGAGCGAAGTGAGGACATTTTGCATTTTGCATTTACTCTCCCCCCACGTACCCCGATCCCTCCACAATGGCCTGCCCCTCGTCGGACAGCATCCAATCCACGAAGGCCTGCACGTTGGGGTTTTCCTCCCCCTTGCGGGTGACGGCATACAGCTCATTGATAATGGGGTAAGACCCATTCTTGATATTCTCGGTGCTGGGGTATACTCCATCCAGAGCCAACAGCTTCACCCCGCCCTCGGGGGAGTCCTTCCCCACCATCCCCTCCACGTAGAAGCGGAAGGAAAAGCCGATGGAGCGCCCCATGAAGGTGAAGTAATCGGTCTTGACGGGGGTATCACCCATGAAATTCAGGAGCGCAGACTGACTGCCGCTCCCCGCGTTGCGTTGCAGGACGGCGATGTGGGAGTTGTCGCCCCCCACCTCCGACCAGTTTCGGTACTGCCCCGCGTAGATGCCCCGCAGCTGCTCGGTGGTGAGGCCATCCACGGGGTTATCCTTGTTGACAAAGAACACGAAAGCTTCCCTGCCAATGGGGGTAAAGACCAGCTCCACGCCCTGCTCGGCTGCGTAGGCCAGCTGCTCCTCCGAGGGGGCGACACAGATGGCGATATCCACGGTGCCGTCCACGATGCCCTTGTAGGCACCGCGGGTATTGGTGTATTGGAGCGCGCTGTCGGGGGTGAAGTTTTCCCCGTCAAAATGTACGCTGTCGGCAGGGTAGACGGCATGGACAAAGCCCGAGAAGATGGGGTAGAGGGCCGCCGCGCCGTCGATGACGGGGAGATCCTCGGTGAGCTTCAAGGAGCCGTCCAGCTTGGTGATCTTGGAGTCCTCATCAAAGGGCAGATAGGCATCCAGCTCCACCGATTTCGCTTGCATTCCCTCACTGGTGGCGGGGAGACAGCGGCGGGTGAAGCCGAAAAATACGGTGAGATTCAGGACTACAAACAACAGCACCAGAGTACCAAGGGAGAGGAGTTGACTCACCAATCTGCGGCGGTCGACGGGAGTTTTTGAGGTGGTATTCTCCTTATCAATATCCCTCCTTCGCCACGTAGGTGATGATGGAGACGTTACTGTGAAGATAGGCGGTGTAGGCCACCAGCGCCGTTGTGGTCAGCATCCCCAGAGCCAAGACCAGCGCAACGAGGCGGCGGTACAGTTTATCGGTCATGGTGAAATTCTCCTTTTCTGTCAATAACTTATCGGTCACATATGGCTGATGGCGCAGGCAAAGAAGGCGAAGAGGGCGGCGATCATGATCGCGAGGAAGATCAGGAGAATGGCCGCTGTTTTCATGCGATGCTTCAGCTCGGGCAAATCGTCGTCACCCCGCTTTTTGGCGCGGATAAAAAGGACGAGGGAGAGGATGAACCAGGCCAGAATGGCGGGAGGGATCACCAGCATGGCCGATACAAGGATACCGGCGACAAGGCTTTGATCCAACCACCAAAGCACGAAAGAGACAGCGTACAGTGCGGCGAAGACGATGGCGAAAATTTTGGTGGAGGGGCGAACAATGCGGTTATGATCCATGAGGTTACTCCTTTCGGGTGATGGCTCCATTATAGCATACTTTTTCGGTTTTCATGAAAAAGTGGGATAATCGGTCGCGTTTTGGGATGATCGGTTTTGGTAGCCCCATTGTACCACCCCTTGGGAGGGCTGTCAAGGGCTTGGGCGCATTCTTCACAATTCTTCATCCTCCCCACCGCGAAAAAGCAGGGTGCCTCCCGCCTGAATGGCAGAGACACCCTGCTTGGGTATGATGGTGAGACTTAGCCCGCGTAGGACTGAGCCTCCTCCTTGGTGTTGAAGAATGCGATGTACTCGATATCGAAGTACTCCTCGCCGCCGTCGGCGGTGGTGAGCTTGCCGTCGTTGCCGGTGTAGTCGAAGAAGTTGTACACCAGAGAAGCAATGGCCGCGCCGCCCGTCACGTCGGTGTCGGGAGTGCCCTCGGAGCCCTGCTTGTTCTTTCTCATGTCCAGAATCAGGACGTCCCACTCGCCGTCGGTGTAGTAGAAGAACCAGTTATCGCTGTCGCGGCGGTTGCCGTTGAACTCGGCGGTGCCGTTGAGCAGGAATGTGCCCCAGTAGTTGGAGCCGTAGGTTCCGCAGTTGGTGCGGTACTTGATGGCAATGATGTCGGTGAAGCCATCACCCTCGGCGGTCAGGGTGATGGAGGGGTTGGTCATGGTGTCGGCGGTGCCGGTGAGGAAGTGGGCGTACTCACCCTCCAGAGTCACGGTGGCGTTAGTCGCCGTCAGAGCGGCCAGCTGTTCGGCGGTGTAGAGGGCAGTAGGCTCAGCGGGCTCGGCAGGCTCCTCAGTAGTAGCCTCCTCGGTAGTGGCTTCCTCGGTGGTGGCTTCCTCAGTCGTAGCTTCCTCGGTGGTAGCCTCCTCGGTGGTGGCTTCCTCGGTGGTAGCTTCCTCAGTAGTAGCCTCCTCGGTGGGAACGTCGGTAGTTGCTTCCTCGGTGGGTGCCTCGGTAACTGCGTCGGTAGGCGCGTCGGTGTGGGTCTCGTCGGGGGTCTTGTCGCAGGCGGCCACGCACAGGGCGAGGGTCAGGATCAGGGCGAAGATCAACAGCTTTTTCATAGTCATATCTCCTTACTGTGTCTGTTTTTTCATTACATAGAACCAACGGTTCTGGGGTACATCAGCACGTCGCGGATGTTCTGCACGCCGGTGATGTACATCAGCACGCGCTCAAAGCCCAGGCCGAAGCCGGAGTGAGGCACGGAGCCGTACTTACGGGTGTCCAGATAAGCCTCGTAGTTCTCCAGAGGCATATTGCGGGCGGTCATGGCGGCCACCAGCTTGTCGTAGTCGGCCTCACGCTCGGAGCAGCCGATGATCTCGCCGATGCCGGGCACCAAGAGGTCGGTGGCGGCCCCGGTCTTGCCGTCGGGGTTCTGCTTCATGTAGAAGGACTTGATGGCGGCGGGGTAGTTGACCACGAAGACGGGACGGCCGAAATGCTCGTCGGTGAGGTACTTCTCATGCTCGGTCTGGAGGTCACAGCCCCACTCCACGGGATACTTGAAGTCTTTGCCTGCGGCGGCGGCGGTCTTGAGGATCTCGATGGCGTCGGTGTAGTCCAGTTTGACGAAATCGTTCGACAGCATCTTGTTCAACTTCTCGATGACGCCCTTCTCCACCCACTGGTTGAAGAACTCCATCTCCTCGGGGCAGTTATCCATAACATCCTTGACGATATACTTGATGAAGTCCTCGGCGATCTCGATGATGTCGTGGATGTCGCAGAAGCAAACCTCGGGCTCCACGTGCCAGAACTCGGCCACGTGACGGGTGGTGTTGGAGTTCTCGGCGCGGAAGGTGGGGCCGAAGGTGTAGATACGGCCCAGACCCATGGCGGCCATCTCACCCTCCAGCTGGGCGGAGACGGTCAGACCCGCCTTGCGGCCGAAGAAGTCATTGGCATAATACTCGGCCTCGCTCTCGGCGGTGGCGTTCCAGGGCAGGGTGGTGACGCGGAACATCTCACCCGCGCCCTCGCAGTCGGAGCCGGTGATGATGGGGGGATGGACGTAGCGGTAGCCGTTCTTGTGGAAGTACTGGTGGATGGACTGAGCCAGCTGATCGCGGACGGCGAAGACGGCCTCGAAGTAGCGGGCGCGGACACGCAGATGGGGGATGGTGCGCAGATACTCCAGAGTATGGCGCTTCTTCTGGAGAGGATAGTCGGAGGGGCACTTACCCAGCACGGTCAGGGTCTCTACGTTCATCTCGATGCCGTTGCGCTCGGAGGCGACGATGGTACCCGTAGCGGTGAGGGACGCGCCCACGGCCATGGCATCGCGGTAGACGCTCTCGTCCATCTTCTCCTTGTCGATGACCAGCTGGAGGCTGCGGAAGCAGGATCCGTCGTTGACCTCCAGGAAGGAGACGTTCTTGGAATCACGGGCGGTACGCACCCAGCCGCAGATGACGGGGGAGGTGCCCACAAAGGACTCGGACTCGGCAAACAGCTTTTTGATGTCGGTGTGTTTCATGGTATGTTACTCCAATCTTGGGATTTTGCAAATCGTTACTTTTTATTATAGCACAAAGTGGGTTTGTTTACAAGGGGTTTGGGAATATTTTTTTGAAATATGATGAATATGATGAGATCCCCCTGCCGTTTTGACAGGGGGATCGGCTTATTCTGTTAGCTCCACGGGCTTGATGCCAAAGGAAGACAAAAACTCAATACTGGGCACGGTCTTCATAGAACTCAAACGCACGTGGTATTTGATCCCGTCCCTTTCTCCGAAGATTTGAAGGCTGTAGGGATGATCCGGATTGATCTGATCGGGGTCTTTGTCATGATCCAAGCAGTAGGTCATGGCGATTTCCTTGACGTCTCCATCCTGTTCCAGCTTCAGAATGATCACACGAATCGTAGCCACCGAGGTATCATACTCATAGACCTCACAGGGAACGCCGTCGTATTCGATCATGTCCTCCCGCAAGGTCCCCCGATTGCGAACATCCGTAATCTTATCCTCGTAATCTCTCTCGTAGCTCTTGTCGTCATACATTCTGTAAGAGCCATTTTCGCCAATATACTGCTCAATGCGCGAGCCGACGTAGATACGCTCGTCATTCCGCAGATCCACGTAAAAATACCGTCCAAACCATTCTACTCCGTCGGGTGAGCTCCATCCCTCGGGAATGATGGGCTCATACAGATTCGGCACGTTGGGTACCTCGTACCCGTAACGATCCATAAGGCCTTTCAGCTTGCTGATCGTGCCCTCCGAAAAATCTCCGGCAAGGACACGGGCCTTCAACTCCTCTACAGTTCCAAGACGTATGCCTGTGATGATGATACAATTGCCACCCGACGAATCGCCGCTGCTCTCCTCCTCATACGTCTCGACTTCATC
Source organism: Eubacteriales bacterium (assembly GCA_045655025.1). Taxonomy (GTDB): domain Bacteria; phylum Bacillota; class Clostridia; order Oscillospirales; family CAG-272; genus CAMEON01. The sequence goes on from JAZOOM010000102.1 coordinate 6,762, forward strand.
CGTAAAGCGCAAATAATACTTCCCGTCGATCTCCTCCACCGTGTACCAAGGAGTCGTGAATGCACCACTTGGGATCTCGGGCGGTTGGGCTTCAGGGTCAGCGGGAGACTCGGTACGCCCGTCAACGGAAGGATCGGTATACCCGTCGGTATCCTCGTCGGTCTCATTCTGTCCGTCCTGCGCCTCCCCCATCGGCGGCACCGTGGGAAGATTCTCCCCGTTTTGCTTCATGCCTCCCGCCAGCATAAGCACAGTCGATACCAGAATGGCCACGGCAGTCAGAGCGGACACCGTCGCGGCTATTGCGAGAAAACGGATATAAGGAGCCTTGCTTCCCTTGCGGACAGGCACATCGGGGGCGGCTTCCAGAATATAGCGGGGATCTATGCTCCCCAGCGCGTCAAACGCAGTCTTTCCTTTCATATCGTATAACCCCTTTCCTCCAAAAATTTTCGGAGCTTATTTCTTGTCTTGTAGAGCTTCACCGTGACGGCGTTGACGGTCATGCCCTCCCGCTTGGCAATTTCTGCGGGCATCATGGCGTACCAGTAGCGGCGCACGAACAGGCGGCGGTCGGTCTCTTTAAGTCCCGCCAGAAATTCGTTAAGTAGCTCGGGCAATTCCCCTGCCGCCTCCTCGGGAGCGGGGATGCAGGCCTCCAGCTCCTCGAAGGCCACCTCCAGCTCACGGTTGCGCTTGGCGGCGCGGCTCTCGTGGTAGCGGTTGATGGCCAGTCGGCGGGTCAGCACGGCCACGTAGGCCTTGAGGGAGGACGGCTCGTCGGGCGGGATGCTGTTCCACACCCTCAGATACACGTCGCTGATACACTCCTCAGCGTCCTGCTCGCTGTCCAGAATATCCCGGGCGATGGTCATGCAGTATTTGCCGTACTTGGCCGTCGTCTCGGAGATCGCCTGCTCGTCACGATTCAGGAACAGGCGGATGATGTCGCTGTCGGTCATGGTCTCTCCTTTCTCGGGGCGTCCCCCGATATGGGTCTGTGAGCGCTCTCACGCGGGCGGCGTCGGATGCCGTCCATTTACAAGGACAGGAAAAATTTCGGATTCTGTCCTTTTTTTCGAAAAAAATTTCGGGACGGCATTTCTGCCGTCCCGTGGGGTCAGGATTCCGTTACGGTCAAGCCTCGTCCCGCTTGCGGCAAAATGCAAGAGCCGCAGGGAGCAGAGCCGCAAGGACGACAGCCGACAGAGCCGCACCGCACCCTTCCTTGGGGGCGTCGGTCTCCGCAGGAGCCTCGGTGGGATCCTCGGGCTTGGCGGTGGGCGCCTCGGTGGCATTCGGCTCGGCGGGGGTGTCCGCGGGGGGCGTGACAGGCTCGGTGAGGGTCTCGGTGGGGGCTTCGGTGTCGGTCTCGGGCGCGTATACCTTCAAGAGCTCCAGATCAAAAATAATGGCGTTGTGATCCGAGGCGTACACGCTGTTCCCCGCGTCCACGAAGGCATAGTCCGACTTGGCCGACTCCACCCACACGGTCTCAGGGGTGACGAAGCAGAGGTCGATGGGAAGGCGCACCTGCATATCCGTGTTCTCACCGAACTTGTTGTAGGTACCCAGCACCGTCATATCACCGTAGGTGGGAATGAGGTAGCGGGCGTCGTACAGGTGGGTGCCGTGGATGCCCGCGTAGGCGGCGGAGTTGTCGGAGCAGTTGAAGTCACCCATCATGATGATGGGAAGATCCTGCGCCAGCTCGGCGGTCTTCTCCGCGATCAGGGCGGTGGACAGCTCGCGGACGGCGGCGGTCTTGGCATCCAGGTGGGCGCCTACCAGCATGAACCGCGCATTGGTCTCCTTGTCCTCCAGAATGACCCAGTTGATGGCGCGGGGCATATCCCCCGTCAGCCCTCCCGTCCACGTGGCAGAGCCTACGCGGTCAGGCTTCACGGAGCACCAGAAGGTACCCTTCTCGATCAGATCGTATTTCTCGGTCTTCCACAGCACCAGAGAGGTCAGATCCCAAATTTCATTGAGCTGCTTTCCGTCGTGCTCCTTTCCCTTGCCGGAGCGGCCGTAGGCGGAGTACTTCCCGCCCTCACCGATGAGGTTTCCGTCCAGGATCCCCAGCCAGCGGTAGTTGATCTCAGTCAGCACCAGCACGTCGGGGTCGTGGGCGGCCACGGTCTCGAAGATCTTGGCGGTGCGCATTTCGTCGGTCACGGTGGAGCCGTCGGCGGCGGTCTGCTCCTTGGCCTCGGCCTGCAGATTGTAGGCCATAGCCTTCACGGGCAGAGTATTTTCGGGAGCGGTGAGGGTGGCGTCGGGAACCTGGCTTGCGTAGATATAGCCTGGGGTACAGCCCGCGGTGGTGACGGCCATGGATGCCATAGGATGCTCGGCGCTCATGCCCGCGTGCCACATCATGTTGACAGAACGGCCGTTCTTATTCCAAAGCTCGGCGTTATACGTGCATTCGGCCAGCACCTCGTCCCCCTTGCAGAGGGTCAGCACGACCTCCTTGGTGGTGTTGGCCAGATTGAAGCCCCCCGAGATCTTTTTGTCGGTGCCGCTCTCGGCGCGGGGGATGACGTAGAAATCGTGGAGGGTCAGGGCGTCGGCGCATCCGTAGAAATCACAGAAAAAGTCGTAGTAGGCCTTGATCTCCTCGTCGGTGGCGTAGCCGTATCCAAGGGTGGCGGAGGTGGCCTGGTAGCAGACAAAGACCGCGGTCTTCCCTGCCCCGATCACGCGGGGGTTATCCGACACGGTGACGATGGCGTTTTGAGTGGGCTCGGCTCCGTAGCCCTTGGCGAGACGCATGACGCAGTCGGCGATGGACACATCTGTGTCGCCGGGGTTATAGACCTCCACGTACTCCAGAACGTCCTCGGATTCGCTCAGGCCCTTGTCGTTTTCCTCGAAGGTGGGATTGAAGCAGACCTCGGTGATGATGAGGACGGGAGCTTCTCCCTCGGCGGAGGCCGTCAAGGCGGCAGGCAGCAGCGCCAGCACCGCGGCGAGGGTGAGGAGAATGGCAAGAAAACGTTTCATAACAAGTCCTTTCTGCGAGAAAACTCAAAAACAGAGTGCGGCTCCCCTTTACGAGGGAGCCGCAACGGGGGATCAGTTCAGTTGCTGGATGGTCACCGAGCCAATGAGGTATTCCACGGTGGTGATGCCGTAGAACAGGAGGTCGTCGGTGCCGCCGGGGGTATTGGTCTCGAAGGTGATGGTCAGGAGACGGCTGTTCTCCTCGGAAACCTGCACCTTGTAGCTGACTTCGGCGGAGTTCTGCACGCCGCCCTGCATGTGGAGCAGGAGGAATGCGCCGCGGGGCAGGGTGGTGGCCAGATTGCCCAGCACGTCGTAGACCTGCATGGTGATGCGGAGCTTCTTACCGCCCGTCAGGTTGTTGGGCAGAGAGCCGAAGGTGAAGTTCTCGTTGGCATAGTAGAAGGTATCGCCAAAGCCGTTCTCACGGAGGAGGGCGGCAGTCTTCTCGGGCAGAAGTGCCGTAGCGGCGTAGGAGGCGTGACCCGTATCCAGAAGCTTGCCCTCGGTGAAGTCGAAGGTGTAGCCCGCCTTCAGCTCCGCCTCGGTGAGGGTGTGGTAGTCATTGCGGGAGAGGAACACGTCGGGCTTGAGGGAGCGAGCCATGGTGATGGTGAAGTCACCGATATAGATATCGGCGTAGGCGGTGGGGACGTTATTGAGGAAGAACTTCAAGGACTTCTCACCGGTGCTGCCCACCGTCCAATCCATCTCGAAGTGGTAGAAGCCCTCGCCCGTGAAGAGTCCCTCGGCCAGCATGCGGTTGCCGGGAGTCTCGTCCATGGCCAGCAGGTAGATCTTAGTCCCGTCCTTGGGCACCATGGGGGAGGCGATGTAGGCGTCGATGGAGATGTGGTAGGTCTTGCCTTGGATGTAATACGCCTTGTCGGTAAAGGCGGTGAAGTCGCCCATGTCGCCCTTGATATGGAGCACCGTGCCCGAGGTGAAGCCGCTCTCGGCGTTGAGAATGGCGTTCTTGACCGTCTCGTCGGCGATCTTGTCATAGGTCAAGGCTTCACCCCTCTTGCCGATGGTAATATCCTTGTTCCAGGGGAAGGTGTGGCCGTTGTAGAGCTGATCCGCAGAGGGATTCGCCCAAGAGGTAGCGGTGATGTTGACTGTACCGATATACACCGTAGCCCCTGCGGGAACGTCGATGTAGAAGCCGGTATTGCCATCCGCGGCATCGTACACGCAAGCGGCGGCGGCGATGGCGTTTGCCTGCTCAAAGAGATTCTCATTGATAGCGGTAGAGGCATCGCCTGCGAGGAAGCCCGCGGCTCCGCCCGTAGCGGTGGCGTAGTAGTTGATGGAGAACATATAGGACTTGCCTGCGGTATGGAAGTGGGAGAGGAAGTCGGAGGACAGACCGCCCAGCACGTAGCGAGTGCCGTTCTCTCCGCCCGTCAACACCAGCACGCGGTCGTCAAAGCCATCGTTGGCCATGAGGGCCTCGCGAATGGCAGTATCCTCCAGCTTGGAGACGTCCAGAACGGTTCCACCCTCAACCTTCATCAGATACTTGGTCCAGTCATAGATCGCGGTGTTGTTGAAATCCAGATCCACGGGAGTGATATAGGTGGGAACCGTGGTCATCTTCCGATTCTTGTAGGTGAAGAGCTCCTCCTCGGTCCAGGTTGCGGACTCGGTAATCGTCACGTTACGGCCTGCGGCTATCTTGGCGCCGTTGTTAAAGGTGCAGTTCCAGAAGCCGAAGTCCTTCATGGCGGCGCGGATAGAGGTGCCTGCCGCGCCGATATCGAGGCTGCCGCCGTTGAAGGTGCAGTCGATGTAGTCGATGTTACCGGGCAGAGGACCCTCCACGCTGCCGTCCTCGCGGATCCACGTGATGAGCATATCAAAGGTACAGTTCTGGATGCGGATCTCTCTGCGGAAGCGGAAGGTACCCGTGAAGCGGGAATTGGTGACGGTAGAGCCGGGGGCGCAGGTATCGCGGTTACCCACCAACCAGCCTGCCTCCGCCTTCTTGAGGTCATCGCCGTACTCCAGCACCAGATCCACGGTGCCGTTGGGGTTGGAGATGACGCGGCGGACGGTGGCACTGCCCGCGTAAACGCCCTTGGTGCTGAACACGTCGATGACGTCGCCCTCGCGGCAGTCAAAGGCCACGTAGGAGCCATGGGTGTACATCTCGTAGTTGGTGACGGTGAACTGATTGCTGTTCTTCACCGAGGTGATGTAGCCCAGGGTGTTGCTGACGTTGAAGACGTCGTCAAAGAGCACACCCACGTCGCACTCGTTCCAGTGGATGGGGCGGCGGTTGTCCTTGACATGGTAGCCGTCACGCCAGGAGACCATCTTGATCTCGCGGTTATTCTGCTCGCCGGGGATATAGTCCACGTTCTCGAAGTAGATCTCGGCGTCGTTGGAACGGACGTTGGCGATGAAGGAGGGAGCCGACCAGACCTCGATGTTCTCAAAAACGATACAGCCCGTGTTGTCGGCAATGTACATGATCTCGCTGAGGAAGTTACCGATACCGGGGTTGGGCAGGAACACCTTATCTCCCACGGCGTAGCCGTGATTCTCCACCTGATACTCCACCTTGATCTCCTTGGAGCCCACGGTACGCATGGCGTTGATGAACTGGTGGGGTCTCTCCTGCTTGCCGGGGTTGTACTCAATGGAGAAATTGGTATAGCTGCGGCTGTCGTTGTAGGACTGGTGGGGCTCGATGTCGGTGGTGTAGGTGACGTTCGCGCCCTCCACGGTCTTGACGGTACCCACCAGATAGGGGGACACCGACAGATCCAGCTTCATGTTACAGAAACGGATATCCTTGTTGGAGGTCATGGCAAAGTAACTGATGCCGGGGGCAAAGCGGAACACAGAGCCGCCGCCGTCCACGGTAACGCCCTCCGCGCCATTCATGGCAAAGGGGGAGCCGAAGGGGCCCGCACTGCGGTCGGTGGAGCCGATGTAGTAGACCTTGCCCGACTCAAAGGTCAGGGTAGCCTGCTGCTCTATGGCAGCCTCAATGGCACGGCCGATGGCAATGCCGTCATCAGTCGTACCGTCGCCCTTAACGCCGAAATCGGCGGCCTTCAGCACGGTCTCGGACTTGGCACCGGCCTGCTCCTTGGGATATTCGGAGCGGTTGATGGGCTCGGGAACGGGATCGGTCTCAGGCTCCTCGGTGGGGACCTCGGTGACCTCATCGGTGGGTGCTTCCCCGCTCTCATCGGGGGTATCAGAAGTGTCGGGATCCGTGGCGGATCCATCGGTGGTGTCGGTGGTGGGGTCATCACCCGTGCAGGCGGCAAAGCCCAGGCAGAGGGTGAGGGTCAGGAGCGCGATCAAAATCAAGATACTTCTGCGCTTCATATGCAATCTCCTTTCGTATGCCCCGAAGACGGGGATGGCGAACGGACACAGAGAAAAATCCTTTTTGATTCAGCGTTCCGTCAGCCCACTTGGCACTATTATAGCATAACGCCATGCAAAATGCAAGGATTTTTCGTGAAATATATATAAAAGATGCTCAATTCTTTTTTCACCCTCGTACATTCGTCACCTCGCACAAAATCCCCCTTCCGTTTTCGTATAAACTGACCTTCAGTTAGGACTTGACAAATGGGGGGATTTGTATTATAATGGTGCAATAGTTTTTACCACACTAAAGTGATAAAGGAGACAGGATTCCATGAAGCCCCTTCATAATCCCGACGTGGATGCGCTCTTCGATGCCATCCTTTCCTTGAATGACCGTGAGGAGTGCTACGCTTTCTTTGAGGATGCCTGCACCATCAAGGAGATTCTGGACATATCCCAGCGCCTCAAGGCCGCCAAGATGCTCTCGTCGGGCACGAACTACGCCGACATCAGCCGTGAGACCGGCATGAGCACCGCCACCATCAGCCGCGTATCCAAATGCCTGGAATACGGAGCCGGCGGGTATCGCACCGTCATTGAGCGAGTGGGAGCCAACACGGCGAAAACAGAAGAATAACCATTGTCAAGCAAGGATCATACTATGAACGCAATCTATTTCAAGCCCGAGGAAAAGGCGGTCTTCGCCCTGCGGGAGCTCTACCGCGGCTACGGGTATCTACCCTTTAAAATGAGCAAATTCGAGGAGTACGAGCTGTACGTCCGCAACAAGGACTTCCTTGTGAGCGACCGCATCATCACCTTCACCGACGTGGGCGGCAAGCTCCTAGCCCTCAAGCCCGACGTGACCCTTTCCATCATTAAGAACGGAGAGGATCGTCCCGGGGAAAAGCAGAAGGTCTGCTACAACGAAAACGTCTACCGCGTGTCGGGAAGCACCCACCAATTCAAGGAGATCCTGCAAACGGGTCTGGAGTGCATCGGGGACTTGGATGCCTACGACGTCTGCGAGGTGGTGACCCTGGCCGCCGCCTCTCTGGCAACCGTCAGTGAGCATTACGCTCTGGATATCTCCCACATGGGCATCCTCTCCGCCCTTCTGGACGAGATCACCGCCGACAAGGACGTGCGCCGCGAGATCGCCCGCTGTATTTCCGAGAAGAACACCCACGACCTCGCCCGCATCTGTGCCGAGGCAGGGGTCAGCCCCGAGGACACCGATACCCTCTGCGGCTTCGTGGGCATCTACGGTGACATGGATGCGGTGCTTGACCGCCTCGCTCCTCTCGCCCGCCGCTTTGAGGCGGTTTCGGTGGCCATCTCCGAGCTGACCGCCCTGCGGGATCATCTCAAAGCCACCCCCTACGCCGAGCGCGTGCATTTCGATTTCTCCATCATGAACGATATGAGCTACTACAATGGCGTGGTGTTCTGCGGCTACCTCGACGGCATCTGCGAGTGCGTCCTGTCGGGCGGTCAGTACAACAAGCTCATGAAGCGCATGGGGCGCAAATCGGGTGCCATCGGCTTTGCCTTGTACCTCGATCTTCTGGAGGGGCTGACAGGCAACACCCCCGCCTACGACGTGGATACGCTGGTGCTGTACGACGCGACCGTCCCCGCCGCGGCCGTTACCGCCAAGGTAACCGCTCTGCGCGCTGAAGGGAAGACGGTCTCCGCCCAGCGAGCCATCCCCGAAAAGCTCCGTTACGCCACCCTGTGTGACCTGAGAAAGGAGGGAGCGAAATGATCAACGTTGCTCTTCCCAAGGGCAGACTGGGAGAAAAGGTCTACGCCATGTTCGCCGCGGCGGGCTACGAGTG
>JAZOOM010000103.1:0-3331 GCA_045655025.1 Eubacteriales bacterium
TGAACGAGATGCCTACGGCGCGATATGTGCTTCGCACACGATATGCCTTGCGGCGTGAGATGCCCTTCGGGCGTGACGGGCCTTCGGCCCGATAAACAGCAATTTACACATCTCTGTTTTTTCTGCCCCCAGTATAACACAACCCCCGCGCAAAGCTTGTCGCCTTGCGCGGGGGGGGAAATATTTTTGCAATAAGAGAAGCCCCCCGAAGGAGGCTTCTCGAAAATTCATTACTGCTGTGCAGCCACGATCTTATCCTGAATGTTCTTGGGCACCACGTCGTAGCCGGTGACCTCATAGTCGAACCAGCCGCGGCCCTGAGACATGGCGCGGAGGGAAATGGGATAGTCAGCCAGCTCGGACTTGGGCGCGGTAGCCTGAATGGTGGTGTAACCGGCCTTGCCCTCGTAGGGGAACATACCCATAACGCTGCCGCGGCGCTTGTTCAGATCACCCATAACGTCGCCCACCAGAGCATCGGGAACGGTGACGGACAGATCGCCCACAGGCTCAAGAAGCACGGGAGCGGACAGCTCGAGGCACTTCTTGTAGGCCAGGTTAGCGGCCATCTTGAAGGACATTTCGTCGGAGTCAACGGCGTGGTAGCTACCGTCGTAGAGCTCGGCCTTCAGCTGAACCAGAGGATAGCCGGCGGCACCCTTCACCATAACGTCCTCCAGACCCTTCTGGACGTGAGGAATGAAGTTCTTGGGCACAGAGCCGCCCACGGTGGCATCAATAAAGGTCAGACCCTCGTCCTCGCCGGGAGCGAAGCGGATCTTGACGTGACCATACTGACCGGAGCCGCCGTTCTGCTTCTTGTGCTTACCTTCCACGTCGCAGGGCTTGGTGATCTTCTCGCGGTAGGGGATCTTGGGCTCATCCAGCTTGACGGAGGTACCGAAGCGGTTCTTCAGCTTGGAAACCAGCACGGACAGGTGCATGTCACCGATACCGTAGATGCACATCTGCTTGGTCTCGGGGTTGTTCTCGTAGCGGAGAGTCATATCCTCCTCCAGCATCTTGGCGATGGCCTGGGAGATCTTGGACTCGTCCTTGGCGGTCTCGGGAGTGATACCCTTGCACATGTAAGGAGTTGCATACTTCACGGGAGCGTAGACCGCGTCGCCGGAGATGCGGAGAGTGTCGTTGGTGTTGGTGTCGCCCAGCTTGGCGATCATACCCAGATCCCCGCAGGCCAGCTCGTCGACCTCCACCTGATCCTTACCCTTCATGATGTAGATGTGAGCCATCTTCTCATTGGCACCGGTACGGACGTTGCGGAGAGCCATATCCTTCTTGAGCACGCCGGTCATGACCTTGAAGAAGGACATCTTACCTACGAAGGGATCGGCGATGGTCTTGTAGACGAAGATAGCGGGATCGCCTTCCACGTCAATGGCCACAGGCTGGCCGCCCAGATCCTTCTCCACCTTACGGGCGGTAGGACGGGGGAAAGAACCTGCAATAGCATCCAGCATAGCCACGACACCCCACATGTTGGTAGCGGAGCCGCAGTATACGGGCACGATGGAACCGTTGATGATGCCGTTATGAAGCGCCTCGACAGCCTCGTCCTTGGTGAAGGACTCACCCTCGAAGTACTTCTCCATGAGCTCGTCGGAGGTACCGGCCAGAGCCTCGTTCAGAGCGTCCTTATAGTCGTGAGCGGTCTGCTCCCAGTTGATCTTCATGGGAACGCCGGCTCTCTTACCCTTCTCGTCGTACTTGAAGGCCTGCATGTCGATGAGGTCGATCATGGTGACGTCTTTACCGGTCTCCACGGGGATGAACACGGGGCAGACGGAAACGCCGAAGGTAGCGTGGATCTGGTGGAACACGCGGGCAAACTTGGTCTCGGGATCGTCGCACTTATTGATGAAGAAGGCCTTGGGAATACCGGCGGCGCAAGCAGCGTCCCACGCAAGCTCCGTACCAACCTCAACGCCTGCCTTACCGTCAACGCAAATGACAGCAGCATCGGCTACGCGGACAGCCTGCTTCACTTCACCCTGGAAGTCCAGGAAGCCGGGGGTGTCCAGCACGTTGATCTTGGTGTCCTTCCAGCTCATGAAGGCAGGGGTAGCGGAGAGGGTAAAGCCTCTTGCCTTTTCCTCTGCATCGTAGTCGCAGACGGTGTTGGTGCCTGCGATGGAGCCCAGACGGTCGGTAGCGCCTGCGATGTACAGCATAGCCTCAGCCAGGGAGGTCTTACCCGAGCCGCCGTGGCCCAGGAGCGCCAGATTACGGAGTTGCTTGGTGTTGAAATCAGCCATGGTAATTCACCTTTGTCCCCCTGCCGCACCCCGAGCTCTCCCCGGGACGGAGGGTGACACCTTTCTTTTTTAGGTGTAAAATTTTTCGTTCAAATCATGTAGCGGAAACGCAAAAAATCGCGGGAATACGGTACAACGTTCGAACAACAAAAATATTATACAATATTTCTGCGATAATTGCAAGACAGTTTTTTGATCTTTTGCATGACGAAACGTAGAAATTCGGGTGTTATGTTTGTGCAACCAATACAAAATTTCGCTTTTACAAACGAGATTCGGGAAAAGGGATTGACAAATTCCTCACAAAGTGGTAAAATAAAAAAGTTGTGTGTTTCGTTTCCCGCCCGGGGGAGCCGATACGGCATAGGGTTTGATTGGTCAATGCCCTATGCCGTATTTTTTTGATCAGTCTTGACAAATACCGTAAGAAGTGATATGATATATACGGGCTACCGACCACCCGAAAGGGCGGCCATACGGTGCGGTTGCTTTCCTCGTTGATTCTCACGGGAAAGTATCTTTTCATATTTTGAAGCCTTTCCCGAAGTTTCATACGGAGGGGAGGTGATGGAATGTACATGACATGGGAACTGTTTTTCACGTTCTGCCTTGTGGTCATTGAACTTCTGGCTCTTGTCGTTCTTATCTTTCAGAATAATAAAAAGAAATACCCGCCCGCTACCTCGCAAGTAAAGGCGATTATTTCTTTGCTTAAGGGGAAGCAACCGTATCGGTAGCCTCTCTGCTTATATTATACGGCAAAGGGTTTGATTTGTCAATACCTTTTGCCGTATTTTTTATTTTCCCGGCAAAAGCTTATCCCAGCACCGCCGAAAGCCCGAACAGCTCCTCCGCGTTGCGGTTGGTGACCTCGGCCAGCTCGTCCACGGTCAGCCCGTGGAGGGGCGCAATGACCTCGGCGATGTAGGGGATCAGCCCCGAGTGGTTGATCTTGCCGCGGAAGGGGACGGGGGCCATGTAGGGGCAGTCGGTCTCCAAAAGAAGCTTGGTGATGTCCACCGAGGCAACTACCGAGCGCACCCGCTCGGCGTTCT
>JAZOOM010000104.1:0-4138 GCA_045655025.1 Eubacteriales bacterium
TGATGTCGTAGGAGTGGGGGTGTGGATAAATTGGGGTTTGTCGGGGAGTTTGAACTCCAACGTGCCACTCGCATTTCGGGCAGGGTTCCAAGGGGGACGCAGTCCCCCTTGGGTAAAAAAAGGGGATGGCCGGCAGTGCCGAGGGCGGCCTTGAGCGCCTCGGCGCGCACCGGTAGGTGCAAGAAAACTGCTGTGAGCCAAAGGATTTTTGCAATTTCTTGGTTCCGTATGTTCTTTGTTATAGCCAATTTTCTTGCGGCTTCCGCCGCGCGTCAGGGCGCTCAAGGCCGCCCCCGACACCGCCGGCCATTCGGTTCGGGTGCAGGGGCTTCGCCCCTGCACCCCTTTACGCACCTACAACCCAACGCACCGATAAACCCAAATTTGAAGATTAGCTGAATCGTTACATTGGAATTCTATCAAATTTCTTTTATTGGAAGCAGTTCGATGTATCCTCTTGTTCCGATGGGTTCAAGCTGAATACGGGGATTGGTTGTATCCCACGCATACCCGATGATGCTCGGATCGTATTTTTCGATGGCCGCCCAAATTTCTCTGATCGCGTCTTCAAAGTTTTCCTCCTCAAAAGGTTCACCTCGGAACATCAGATATTTGCACTTGGGCAACCGGATCACGTCAAAGCCATCGGGAATTACGTCCGCATAGTCGGTCGGCACCTCAACGCCTTGCACGTATTCAGACGTACCGGGCAGAATGTGCTGCGACGGAAGCCAGAGGCAAACAGGCTCTCCGCTGATGGATTTGATGCTGCAAAGCAGCCCCCATACGTCGCAGCCTACCTCCTCGCAATATTCGAAATAATGCTTTGCGGTTTTGCCGCGCTTGATTATGACGTTTCTTTCGGGCTTCTCGATCACCTGTACAAAAACACTTTTCACTTCACTCATTTCTTTCTTTTCCTTTCCAATTGCATATTTAACGCCATAAGGCTTGAACAGATAGATTGGAGTAGGGCATATAGAATACTCGTACGGATTACATCCAAACTCCTTGTAGAACGCTCGCTGATAACCATCGACACTCTCAAATCCGAAATCAAACGCAATATCAATGATCTTTGCTTTTTCATCCCGTAATCGAAGAGCGGATTCAGACAATCTCAGACGCCGGATATACACTGCCGGTGTCATATGGAGCAGAGCCACAAAAAGCCTGTAGGAGTACCACGGAGAATACCGTGACACCTGTGCGAGATCAGCCATTGTAATATTTTCATCCAGGTGCTCCGCAATGTAATCCTGCATGTTTTGAACCGCTTCTCTATGCTCATCCACGTCTGTTCACCTCCTTACGTCAATATTATAGGACAACTTGAAAGAAAATTCTCGACTTATTTTGCTGAATTCGTACAGCCGCCCCCCGTATACGGTGGCGGCTGTTGATAATGTCTAACGGTCTTTTCCCATGCATTTCATCACCCGATCACGGGTACTCCCCGCGCGGTCAAATACGCCTTAGCGGCCTGCAGAGTCTCCTCCGAGGGGATCCACTCCACCCGCCCGTTGTCGGGCATCCCCAGCGGGAGCATTTTGGAGCCCGAATAAGCATGGTAAGGGAGGAATTCCACTCCCTCACAATGAGACAGGCTCAAATACAGCTCCGCCAACGCCTCGTAGTGGCTCTCCGTCGTGTTGATTCCCGCTACCAGTATACACCGCAGGCGGGTCTTGCCTCCCACGCGGTCGCATAGGCGGAGATTGTCCAGAATGCGGCGGTTGGAAACACCCGTGTAGGCTCTGTGTCGCTCCTCGTCGGTGTCCTTCACGTCCCAGAGAAACAGATCCGTCACCTTGGCCAGCAGGGGGACAAAAGCGTAGGGGAATTCCCCGCAAGTCTCCACAGCCGTGGTGATCCCCGCATCCTTCGCGGCCTCCAACAGCGCCAAAACCCCGGCAGGATGGATCCCGGGCTCACCTCCGGATACCGTCAGGCCGCCCGTCTCCCCGTAGAAGGACTTGTCCCGCAGAACAGCCGCCAAAACCTCCTCTACCGTCATTTCCTTCATGGCAGAAGTCAGCGCCTCGGTACAGCACACGTGGGCGCACCGACCGCAGGCGGTACACCGATCACGGTCAAACGTCCGCTCGGGATGTAGGCTGTGTGCTCCCACGGGGCAGGCCGACACGCACGCACCGCAGTAGATGCACTTGGATTCGTAGAACAGGATCTCCTGCCCGCCCTTCTGCATTTCGGGATTGTGGCACCACGCGCACCGCAGGGGACAGCCCTTGAGGAACACCACCGTCCGCACGCCGGGGCCGTCGTGCATGCAGAACCGCTGGATCTCCGCCACAGGTAAAGTCACAGACCGATCGTTCAGATCAATTTCCACAGCAAGCACTCCTTTCATCATCAAGCAACTACGAACGTCTACGGAAAACGGGCGGCTTGCCCCACGGTAAGCCGCCCGTACAAGTCAGAGATAACGCCCGACGATCACGCCACTACGTCGGGAAGCTCCTCGGGGAGCTCTTCGGGAATATACTCGAAGCCCTCGTCCACGTTTTGGATCATGTACTCGGTGAGCTCGTCGCCGGTGATCTCGCCGTCAGCGCCCAGCTCGTCGATCATCTTGTTGGCCATCTGAAGAGCCACGTCGTCGGGCACGTCGAAGCCCTGATCGCCAAAGTTGTTCTTGATGGAGTCCAGAACCATCGCGTCGCGCTCCTCCTGAGTCATGCTCAAGGAATCGGTCAGCGTTCCGGCCACGTTGCCCATCATCTCGGCGTACTCACCGTTCTTCAGTTCCTCAAGGCCCAGCATATTGGTCACCAGGCGGACACCCAGCGACTTCAGCTCAGCGGCCAAAGGAGCCATACGCTCGTTGGCCTCCAGCTTGGCCAGCATCTGAGACAGAAGACCGCTCTGACCCATGCGCTGTACCATGTCGATGTAGTCCGCGTCCGCATTCATCAGATCATAGATCATAAGATCGCCCACCACGTCCAGAATGTCGTGGATATCATCCTCCAGAGTGTCGACAGTCTCGGTAGCCAACAGCTCCAGGATGAGGTTCAAAGTAGGATTCAGGTTGGCGTCCAGCTCGGGAGGCTCCATACCGGCAAACGCCTTGTCCTCCAACCAGTCTCCCGCCATAGCAGACAGCGTATCAGCCGCCAGCATTCTCACCCAATCCGAAGCGAAGAAGGTGTCCGCCATAGCGAACAGAGTCTCTTTATCCTCGGCGGTGTATTGCTCCTTATTAAAGGACTCTATGACCTCGGTAGCGTAACCGGCGGTGTTCAGAAGGCCGCACAGCTCGGATTCCAGATTGATCTCCACGGTCTTCCCATGAGTTTCGGAAACGTCCAGCGTATCGGTGGTCAACGCATTGAAAATCGGCTTACCCACCGTACCGTGCACCGCCTTGACCGCAAAATTCTCCTCAAGATCGACGGCAACAGCATCCAGATCCTCCCCGCTCACGCCCAGAGGCTGCAGGATCTCCTGCAGCATGGCGTTCTGCGTCATATCCGCATCCACAAAGGTGTGGATCATATGTGAGCCCAGCACCATGAACCCGCACATGGGGATCAGCAGCACGAAAGCAAACGCAATGCCATTCAGCGCGCCGACAGGCATAGAAACGTACCGACGCGTCCGCTTGCGAAGAACGGGCACGCACTTCTCCACGATCCAAGCAATGATATACAAAAACCAGCGGAGCAGGAAAAAGATCACCACGTACACAATAGGGGCCATGATCAAGCCTGCCAGCACGCGGAGGCCCTCCGCGCCAACGGGCACCTCTGTGAAGAACGCCGCCAGATTCTCACCCAGCGCAGGGATCAGCAGCTCATAAGCGAAATCCGCTCCGGTCTCCACGCATAAGCTCGTCAAGGGAATAGCCGCCACAGCCACCACCACGGTAATAGCGAATCGAACCACAGCCATGACCCAGCTTCTCTTCCGAGCCTTCAACATAGCTACCAAGCCCGACAATACCACGTACAAAAGAAGCGGCAGAGCGAGCAGCAACGAAACATTCATGGAAAAAACCTCCAAAAAATGATAATAAAAACATTATAGCACAATTTTTCTTTGTTGTCAACGCTTTTTTGACCATCTCAAAAAAAATCAAAATTTTTTTCAACTTTTTTTCAAAAACCTATTGACA
>JAZOOM010000105.1:0-14375 GCA_045655025.1 Eubacteriales bacterium
AGATGATGTTCGCCGAGGCCAAGACCTTTATCAGTTACAATCAGAACATGCGCTCCCTCATGGTGGACAAGCTCATGAACTGCGAGATGGTAGTGCTGACCCGTACCCCCAATGATATCGATAAGGAGGAGATCCACAAGATCATCCGCGGTATCTCCCGCCGTGCCGCCATTTCCTACGACTACCCCGACGGCCACATTGAATACGACGAGATCGAGGATCCCCTGCCCTTCGACAAGGAGGCGGCTGTGATCGAGATTGCCGACGATGATTTTGCTCTGTGGTACCGCGATCTGTCCGAGGAGATGGATTCCTACGAGGGGAAGACTGTCCACGTTAAGGGTCTCGTTGCCCGCGACAACAAGCTGGGCAAGAGCGGTGTCATCATCGGCCGCCACATCATGACCTGCTGTGCCGACGATATCGCCTACAGCGGTTTGGTTTGCAACTTCACCGCGCCCGTATCTCTCAAGACCCGCGACTGGATCACCGTCACCGCCAAGATCGCTCTGGAGCCCCACAAGCTCTACGGCGGCCGCCGCGGCCCCGTTCTTTACGCCACCGAGTACGCCATGACCTCCGCTCCTAAACAGGAAGTGGCGACGTTCTACTGATTCCTCGCAATTCGTAGGGGAGGGGTCTCCCCTCCACGTTCTCCGAAAACGGTCAACACCCCGTTTTTCGGCTCGTCGGGAGGAAAGTCCCCTCCCCTACAAGATATTTTGCACATGAAAGGATGAGCATCCCCCATGAAAAAGACTCTCCTCTCCAAGGGCTGGACGCTCCATGCCCCCCATTTCCACGGTCAGGTGGACCTGCCCAACGATTACGCCGTCACCGCTCCCCGCGATCCCAACGCTCCCGGCGGTGGCGATAACGGCTACTTCGTCTGTGGCAACGGTCATTATCACAAGGATCTTGTATTGGATGCCACGCTCCGCCACTACATTCTGGACGTGGACGGAGCCTACATGAATACCGAGGTCAAGCTCAACGACTACATTCTAGTCAAGCATCCCCACGGCTACACCCCCATGCTGGTGGATCTGACCGACCGCATCCGCCCGGGTGAAAAGAACCACGTGGAGATCACCACCCGCGCTCTGCACCCCTCCTCCCGTTGGTACACGGGCGCGGGCATCTACCGCGACGTATTCCTCTGGGAGGGCGGAGACATTCGCATCGAGCCCTGGGACAAGTTCATTACTACCCCCACCTTGGATACCGTGAAGGCCATGTATGAGATCAGCGCCGACCGCGATGCCGACGTGACGATCAAGGCCGACGTGCTGGACGGGGAGACCGTGGTGGCCTCCGCCGAGGAGAGCATCCGCGTGACCGCCGAGGGCAAGACCAAGGTAGAATTCTCCATCAACCTCCCCAACGCCAAGCTGTGGGACACCGAGAATCCCTACCTCTACACCCTCCGCGCCATTATTTGCGAGAACGGCAACGAGATAGACACCGACGAGACCCGCTTCGGCGTGCGCACCGTCACTGCCGATATGGACAACGGCCTGCGGATCAACGGCAAGACCATCAAGCTCCGCGGCGGTTGCCTCCACCACGATCACGGCGTATTGGGCGCGGCCGATTACCCCGCCGCCTGCCGCCGTAAGCTCACCAAGCTCAAGGAAGCGGGCTTTAACGCCGTCCGCATCGCCCACAATCCCCCTTCCCTCAACCTGCTGGAGATCTGCGACGAGATCGGCATGATCGTTATGGACGAGGCCTTCGACTGCTGGCGGAGATTCAAGGGCGGAGAGTATAACTACCACTTCTGGTTCGACGACTGGTGGGAGCGGGATATTGCCTACATGGTTCTCCGCGACCGCAATCACCCTTGCGTGATCGCCTACTCCACGGGCAACGAGATCCCCGAGTGCATTCAGCCCGAGGGCGGGGAATGGTCGAGCAAGCTGGCCGCCGAGGTTCGTAAGTACGACGCCACCCGCTTCGTCACCTGCGGATCCTTCCAAGTGGAGGACAACAATGCGGGGAATATCGGCTACTACGAGCCCTTCGACATTTGCGGCTACAACTACCTCTACTTCCGCTACGCCTCGGATCGTGTCAAGTACCCGAACCGTATCATTTGGGGATCCGAAACCCAGGTGTTGCGCTTCTACGACTCATGGAAAGCCACCATGGAGAATAATCACGTGCTGGGCGACTTCACCTGGACCTGCTACGACAATCTGGGCGAGGCAGGCATGGGTAAGTATTCTTGGGATCGTGACGGCCGCGTGGAGGGCATCGGCATTGCCGCCTATCCGTGGCGCGCCTGCTACCAGGGTGACTTTGATCTCTGCGGCTATCGCCGTCCCCAATCCTACTTCCGCGAGGCCATTTGGAAGGGGAACACCGAGCCCCGCATTTTTACCACCCACCCCGAGCATTGCGGGGAGGGCTTTACGGGGACGGGCTGGCATTGGTACGACGTGCTGGATACTTGGACGTTTGACGACCGCTACATCGGCTGTCCCGTCAAGTGCGACGTTTACACCGTGGCCGACGAGATCGTATGGTATGTCAACGGCCGCGAGGTGGGCAGAAGCGTCCCCGTCAAAGCCATCGCCACGCTGGATATTCCCTATGAGAAGGGCACCATTGAGGCCGTCGCTATCAAGGACGGCGCGGAGTGCGGCCGCTCTGCCCTTCATACGGTGGGAACTGCTACCAAACTGTCGATCATTCCCGAAACCAACACCCTGAAGGCCGACAACCGCGACCTCTGCTATCTGGATATCATGATCACCGACGAGTGCGGCAACCGCATCCCCGACGCCAAGAGCAAGCTTCGTTGTCTGGTCAACGGCGGCAGTCTCTTGGGCATCTTCAGCGGCGACCCCGCCAACGACGATCAGTACGGCTCCGACACCTGCCACGCCTACGAGGGTCGCGCCGTGGCCATCATCCGTGCCCATACCCCCGGCAAGGTTAAGGTATTGGTGTTGTCCGACGGCCTTGCCTCGGCTTCCGCTACCGTTACAGCGCAATAATTACTGCTAAAGGAACACTTATGGATCAGACTATCTACGAAACCATTACGAACGATGCCGCCGCCGCTCTCCGTGAGCTGATCGAAACCGCCCATCTGACCGCGGGGCAGCTTTTGGTCATCGGCTGCTCCTCCTCCGAGATGGTGGGTGAGCGCATCGGCAAGCACTCTTCCATGGAGGCCGCTTTGGCCCTGCGGGATGTGGTTCTGCCCATTCTGGCGGAGCATGGCATCTGCCTTGCCGTTCAATGCTGTGAGCATCTCAACCGCGCCCTCATCATGGAGCGCGCTACCGCCGAAAAGTACGGCTACGATCCCGTGTGGGTCAAGCCTCAGCCCAAGGCGGGCGGCTCCTTCGCCACCGCCGTGTGGGAGGCTATGACCGACCCTGTGGCTGTAGAATCCGTCAAGGCTCATGCCGGTATGGACATCGGTGCCACCCTCATCGGTATGCACCTGCGCCGTGTGGCTGTCCCCGTTCGTTTGTCGGTGAGCAAGATCGGTGAGGCCTCTCTGGTCTGTGCCCGTACTCGCCCCGCCTACGTCGGCGGCCCCAGAGCGGAATATCAGTCGGATGAGCCTTGACGGATCGCTTATCCGTGAAGGAATCCATTTTCATTCTACTTGCCAAAGGACGTGTGTTATGCTGAATACATCTATGCGGATCAAAAACGTGACCATTCCCAATCGGGTGGTTCTTCAGCCCATGGAGGGCTGTGACTGCAACACCGACGGAAGCCCCAGCCAGCTCACCATTGAGAAATACTACCGCGCCGCCCGCAGTCATGCCGGCCTGATTTGGTTTGAGGCCAATGCCGTTTGTCCCGAGGGGCGCACCAATCCCCGCCAGATGATGCTGACGCGGGAGAATCTGCCTGCTTTTCGTGAGCTTGTGGACAATATCCGAACCATTGCGGAGGCCGAGTGCGGTATCCGCCCTGTGCTGATCCTGCAGCTCACCCATTCGGGGCGGCAGAGCATTACGCCCATGGTCGCCTACCGCCATCCCCTGTATGAGGAGAGACGTCCCGCCACCGATGAGCAGATCGTTACCGACGAGTATTTGGACACCCTTCCCGACCGTTACGTCGCCTCTGCTCTCCTTGCACTGGAGGCGGGCTTTGACGGGGTGGACGTGAAGTCCTGCCACGGATACCTGTTCCAGGAGCTGTTGTCCGCCTTTTCCCGTCCCGGCCGCTACGGCGGGAGCTTTGAAAACCGTACCCGTCTGTATTTGAACTGTCTTTCCGCCGTCAAGGCCGTCGTTCCCGAGGATTGTCTGGTGACCACTCGGTTGAGCGTGTCGGACATGGTGCCCAAGCCCTACGGCTTCGGAACCACCGAGGAGAATGAATTGGATCTCGACGAGCCCGATCGGCTCATTGGACGCATGGTGGACATGGGGTTGGATATGCTGAACGTCACCATTGGCAACCCCTACTACAATCCTCACATCAACCGTCCCTACCGCAAGGGCGGTTATCTGCCCCCCGAGACGCCCGACGTTGGTCTTGCACGCTTTGTCGCGGTGGAAAAGCACATCAAGGAAGTCTTTCCGAATCTGCCTGTGGTTGGATCGGGACTCTCCTACTATCGGGAGGATCTGATGGTGCAGGCCGAGACACAGGTCTCTGAAGGAGTTTGCGATCTGGTGGGCTTTGGACGGATGTGGCTGGCATACCCCGAATTCTATCGGGACTACGTGAAGGGAAGCTTTTCCCCGAAAAAGACCTGTCTCGCCTGCTCCAAGTGCACCGAGCTCATGCGAGCCGGTCGTGTGTCGGGCTGTGCGGTCTACAACGAATACTATCGAAATCTGTATAAGGAGATCCGAGCATGAAAATTGCCATTGTGACCGGTGCTCTGGGAGGCATCGGAAAGGAAAGTGCCCTACAGCTCTGCAAGGCGGGCTATACCGTGGTGGGCATGGATATCCCCCGCGATCCCGAGCTGACAGATTTTGAGGGGCTGGCATTCACCTACCTGTCGGGAGATCTGTCTGATCCTGCGTCCAGACAGACGTTGGTGGATACCGCCGCCGAGATGGGGGAGATCGGAGCCTTGATTAACGTGGCGGGTGTCGCTCCCAAGGTGCGCCGCGACATTTTGGAGATGACCGAGGAGAGCTACGATTTCGTCATGGGCATCAACACCAAGGGTACCCTGTTCCTCACCCAGCTGGTAGCCAATCGAATGATCCAACAGGGGAAGGGCGGCTCTATCGTCAATATCTCCTCCTGCTCGGCCTACACCAGCTCCACCTCCCGCGGAGAATACTGCATTTCCAAGGCGGGGGTCTCCATGATCACCAAGCTCTTCGCTGACCGTCTGGCCTCCGAGGGAATTACTGTCAACGAGATCTGCCCCGGCATCATCGCCACGGGCATGACCGCCGCCGTCAAGGAGAAGTACGACAACCTTATCGCGGGCGGTCTGGTTCCTCTGGGTCGTTGGGGACAGCCTGATGATATCGCCAAGGCGGTGGTAGCTCTGTGCGACGGCACCTTCGGCTATACCACGGGTCAGTCCTTCATCCTGGACGGAGGCATGCACATCAGAAAGCTATGAAACACCAATACCATACTCTCATCATCGGCACAGGCTGTGCCGGCTTCAACGCGGCGGACAAGCTCTTCGATCTGGGTGTGACGGATATCGCCATCATCAGCGAGGGGCGGTATATGGGTACCTCACGCAACACCGGTAGTGACAAACAGACCTACTACAAGCTCTCCCTTTGCGGTGCGGAGGGAGACAGCGTCCGCGAAATGGCGGATACCCTCTACGCGGGCGGCGGTGTTATGGGTGAGCACGCTCTTTGTGAGGCGGCTTACTCCACCCGTTGCTTCATGCGTCTGGTGGAGCTGGGTGTGCCCTTTCCCACCAACGAGTTCGGAGAGTACGCGGGCTACAAGACGGATCACGATCCCCGTACCCGCGCCACCTCCTGCGGCCCTCTGACCTCCAAGTACATGACCGAGGCATTGGAAAAGTCCTGTCTCCGCAAGGGAATCGAGATCATTGATTTTCAGCGTGCCGTGAAGATCCTCACCGACGAAACGGGGGTTACGGGCGTGGCCTGCGTGTCCACGGTCACGGGAGCGTGTACCGTCATCGGATGCCAAAACCTCATTCTGTGCACCGGAGGCCCTGCGGGGATTTATCGGAATACCGTCTATCCCGAAAGCCAGCATGGTGCCACGGGTTTGGCCATTGAAGCCGGGGCATCCCTATCCAACATGGAGGAATGGCAGTACGGCATGGCCAGCACCAAGTTCCGCTGGAACCTGTCGGGCACGTATCAGCAGGTTCTCCCTCGCTACGTCAGCGTGGATGCTGAGGGCGTTGAACGGGAATTCCTGTACGATGCTCTGGGGGAGGCGTCTCTGGGACTCATTTTCCTCAAGGGCTACCAATGGCCCTTTGACGTGCGCAAGGCGGAGGCCTCCTCCCAAATTGATCTGCTGGTGGCCGCCGAGATCAAGAAGGGGAATCGGGTCTTCATGGACTTCAACCGCAACCCCAAGGGGCTGGAAAACGGCTTTTCCGTTCTGCCCTCCGAGGCCTATGGCTATCTGGAAAAGTCGGGGGCTCTGTTCGGCACTCCCATTGAGCGTTTGGCCAAGATGAATTTGGGGGCCATCGAGCTGTACGCCTCCCACGGGATTAACCTGTACGGTGAGTACCTGGAGATCGCCGTTTGTGCCCAGCATTGCAACGGCGGCGTGACGGTGGATCTGAACTGGCAGACCGAGGTGGAGGGCCTGTACTGCGCCGGTGAGGCCGCCGGTACCTTCGGCGTGTACCGTCCCGGCGGAAGTGCCTTGAACTCGACTCAGGTAGGCAGTCTCCGTGCCGCCGAGCACATCGCCTCTAAGGAGAACCGTGTAACCGCGACTCCCGTCTATATTCTCCCCACGATTGTGGAAGGGGAGGACAACGTTACCGATCTGCAAATGAGCCTCCGCACAGAGATGAGCCGCGTGGCCGATTTCGATCGCAGTACCGAGGGGATGAAGGCTCTTTTGGAGCGTGTCACCCATCTGCTCACCCACTTTTCGGACACCGTTCGGATCTCCGATCCTCACCGTTTGGCCGAGGCCTTCAAGCTCTACGACATGCTTTTGACCCAGCAGGCCACCCTGTCCGCCATGATCTGTTCCGCCGAGGCTATCGGTACCCACGGCTCCGCGCTGGTTGACCGCCGTCCCGTCGCCGTGGATTCCACTCCCCGTACCACACGGACGCTGACACGGGCAGGTACCTCTGTCATTGCCCCGATTTCCGCCATGCCGGATCCCGAGCTTTGGTTTGAGACGTTGCTGGCGCGGAAAAAGAAGGAGATGGAGCAGAAAGCGGGACGGGTATAACCACCGTGTAGCCTGTGATCGCTTGCTGACGAATCGCATATAAACAGAATAAGAGGGCGTATTGGTAAAACAATGCGCCCTTGGTTTTTTGCGCTTGTGATGGAATCGAACCGATTTTGGAAAAATACTCGTTGGAAATAAAAACACTTCAAAAAACTATTGCAATATTGTTCCGAATGTGGTATAATATAAGAAACGAACGTTCACGGGAGGAGCAACCATGACCGAAATCGGAAAAACCTATATTTCCATCGACCTCAAGTCTTTTTTCGCGTCGGTGGAATGCATGGAGCGGGGGCTGGATCCCATGACCACCAATCTTGTGGTGGCGGACTCCACAAGAACCGAGAAGACCATCTGCCTGGCGGTCACCCCCTCCTTGAAAAGCCACGGGATCTCGGGACGCGCCCGTCTCTTTGAGGCGGTGCAGAGGGTCAAGGAGGTCAATGCCGCCCGTCGGCAGGCCGCTCCGGGGAGGCGGCTGACGGGGAAGTCGTGGGATGCCGTCAAGCTGGCCGCTGATCCGTCTCTGGCGGTGGATTTCATCATTGCCCCGCCCCATATGGCTCACTACATGGAGTACAGCACTCGCATCTATCAGGTATATCTGCGGCACGTTGCCCCCGAGGATATTCACGTGTACTCCATTGACGAGGTATTCATAGACGCTACGGCTTACTTGAAAAAGAGCGGTCTTTCTCCCTATGATTTTACGCGTCGCATTATTAAGGATGTGTTGGCGCGGACGGGCATTACCGCCACGGCGGGGATCGGAACCAATCTGTATCTGGCTAAGGTAGCCATGGACATTGTGGCCAAGCGTGTGGCGGCGGATGAGGACGGGGTGCGCATTGCAGAGCTGGATGAGTACAGCTACCGTGCGGCGTTGTGGGATCACCGCCCCCTCACGGATTTCTGGCGGGTGGGAAGGGGATACACCAAGAGTCTGGAAGCCCACGGACTCTACACCATGGGAGACGTGGCAAGATGCTCGCTGGGCGGGCCCGCGGATTTTCACAACGAGGCTCTTCTGTACCGCTTGTTCGGTGTCAACGCCGAACTGCTCATTGACCACGCTTGGGGCTATGAGCCCTGCACTCTGGCCGATATTAAGGCATATAAGCCCGAGACCAACAGCATTTCCTCGGGGCAGGTGCTCCAGACTCCCTACACCTATGAGAAGGCTTGTCTGGTCATTCGGGAGATGGCGGATCTTCTGGCCTTGGATCTGGTGGATCAAGGGCTTATGACGGATCAGATCGTTCTCACGGTGGGCTACGATATTGAGAATCTGACCAATCCCGCCATTGCCGCCCGATACAAGGGGCCTGTGACCGTCGATCCTTATGGGCGTTCCATCCCCAAGCATGCTCACGGCACCGAAAATCTGGGGGAATACACCTCCTCCACCAAAGGGATCGTGGCCGCCGCCGACCGTCTTTGCCGCCGTATTCTGAATCCTGCTCTGCTGGTTCGCCGCATGAGCATCACCGCCGCCCGTGTGCTCTCCGAGGGGGAGGCGCGGCAAAAGGGGGTGAAGGAGGAGCAGCTGTCCATGTTCACGGACTATGAGGCCGAGGAGCGGGAGCAGCAGGCGCATAAGGCCGCTTTGGAAAAGGAGCAGCGGATGCAACGGACGGTCATTGACATCAAAAAGAAGTACGGCAAGAACGCCATCATGAAGGGAATGAACCTGGAGGAGGGTGCCACCGCCAAGGAACGAAACCGCCAGATCGGCGGGCACAAGGCATGAGGAGGGAAGCATTATGGAATCCGAACGTCCCAAGACCTCGGCGGAAATCAAGTACGCCGATATCATCCACGGCTCCCGTCCCTACTCCGCGGTTCATCCGCCCATGGATCGGGTAGACCGTGCCGCCCAGTTTGCCCCTTTTGCCGCGTTGACGGGGTACGAGGCCGCCGTGGAGGAGGCCGCCCGTCTCACGGATCGGCAGGCCGAATTGGCCGAGGACGAGAGCGAGCGGCTGGACGCGGCACTCCGCCGTCTGGCGGCCGACGAGAGCGGTTCTCCTGTGCGTATTACCTATTTCCGCCCCGACAGCAGGAAGGCGGGCGGGGCCTATGAAACGGTCACGGCACGGGTGCGGGAGATCATTCCCTGTATGGGCCATTTAGTATTGGAGGATCGCCGCGTTCTCCTTCTGCGGAACATTCGGCGCATCGAATGGACAGAATGATCTGCTCATACCGAAGGAAAGAAAAAACGGAAATTGCCTCTTGACAGGCGTGTGACGGAATGGTATAATGAAGAAAAATCCGATTCCGACGAAAGGATCACAACCATGATCATCCAAAAATATCCGGAAACCATGACTTCCCGTGAGCGCGTTCAGCGCACCTTCAACTTTGAGAAAACCGACCGCGTAACCATCGGTTACGAATCCAACCCCGGCATCCATGCCCGCCTGTGTGAGGCACTGGGCATTCCTGCGGGGGACTATGAGGGACTTCTCCGCGCTCTGGGTGTGGACTACCGTCCCGTCTCTCCGCTCTATATCGGCAAGCCCCTTCATCCCGTCCCTGAGAACCGCATGGTGGATCAGATGGAGGGCTGTATCATGCGCTGGGTGGCTCACGGTACGGGTGGCTACTGGGATTTCTGCGATTTCCCCCTGCAGGACGCCGAGGACGAGGATTTCGACGCATTCCCCGTCCCGAATCCCGACGATTTCGACTATGACGCCGCCCTTGCCGTCTGCAAGCACTACAACGGTGAGTTCGCTCTCTACGTCGGCAACGCCGGTATGCCCGATATTATCAATTCCAACGGCCGTATCATGGGTATGGAGGACGTCCTCTGCCACCTCATGCTGGAGAATGAGGCGGCTCTGCGCTTCATCCACCGCCGCGCCGATTTCCAGCTGAAGATGCTGGAGCGCACCCTTGACAAGTGCAAGGGGCACATCGACTTTGTATGGCTGGGCGAGGATCTCGGCACCCAGATCGCTCCCATGATCTCCCTTGACCTCTACCGCAAGACCATCAAGCCCATCCATAAGCAGTTCATTGATCTGGCCTCCTCCTACGGCCTGCCCGCCATCATGCATTCCTGCGGTAGCAGCAGCTGGGTTTACGAGGATCTCATTGAGCTGGGACTGCGGGGCGTGGATACCCTCCAGCCCGAGGCGGTCAATATGTCTCCTGCATATCTGGCCGAGCATTTCGGCGGCCGTCTCAACTTCCGCGGCTGTATCTCCACTGCGGGCCCGCTTGCTTATGGAACCGCCGAGGAGACCGAGGCCGTTTGTCGAGAGACGCTGGGGATCATGATGCCCCACAGAGGCTATCACTTTGCTCCCACCCACGCCATTCAGGACAATACCCCCGTGGAGAACGTTATCGCCATGTACAACGCCGCCCACAAGTACGGGCGGTACTGATCTCCCCCTTGACAAAATACGGTGTCCGTGCTATAATTGAGTAACAAAAACAAATTCACCCGATCGGGAGGTATCTATGTCCGTCCAAATGAAGTTCATGTCTTTCAATCTCCGCGTAGACAACGCGGGTGACGGGATCAATTCCTTCAGCAACCGCTTTCACCGCGTGGTGGAGGTTTTGGAGCGGGAAAAGCCCGATCTGGTAGGCTTTCAGGAGGTAACGGGCGGCATGCGCGCCACACTGCGCGACCGTTTGCCCGGCTATACCGTGCAGGGCTGTGGCCGCGAGAAGAGCTATCACGGCGAGTCTATGCTCATTGCCTACCCCAAGGAAAAGGTGGAGCTGATCTCTTTGGAGAACCTTTGGCTCTCCCCCACCCCCACCGTGCCCGGCTCCTCCTACGGCGGCGATCAGAGCGGCTGTCCCCGTATGTTCACCTCGGCGCTTCTGAAGATCGACGGCGTGGATGCTCCCGTCCGCTTCATCAATACCCATCTGGATCACGTAGGCAAGCAGGCGCGCTTTTTGGGGGCTATGCAGCTGGTACAGTACATCTCCCAAAGACCTGAGCCCTTCGTGCTGACAGGAGACTTTAACGCCACCCCCGATGCCCCCGAGATCGAGCTCATTACCCGCGCCCTTTCCGACAGAGGCGTGGTGGACTGTACCGCCAAGCTGGGTGGAACCTTCCACAACTTCGGAAGGCTTCTCCCCGACCGCACCGTCAAGATCGACTACATCTTCACCGATATGCCCTGCTCCGACAGCTACGTTGTGGAGGACATTCCGGTGAACGGCCAATACTATTCCGACCATTTCGCCGTTTGCACCACGGTGGATATCGGCTAACGAAAGGAGACCTCTATGGAAAAATCCGAGAAAACCTCCGCCTTTGACGGGGTCAAAAAAGGACTCGGCAAGGCCGCCGATCTGGCCTCCCTGAAGATCAAGCTTCAAAAGGCCGAAAACAAACGCAAGGCTGCTTACTGCCGTTTAGGTGAACTGGCTTACGTCAAGTACATCCCCCGCCCCGATCGGGTGGCTGAGGACATTGAAAAAGCCATCACCGCTACTGTGAGCGAGATTACTGAGCTGAGCAACGCCATCACCGAGCTGGAGCTTCGCATCAAGCTGGTCAAGGCACAGATGAAGTAAAACACCTATAGCCCCTGTCTCCGTCCCGCATTTGTGCGGGACGGAGCTTTTTGCATACGGTTTGAAAAATCACAAAAAACGAAACGGTTTTGCAGATCCCTCTTGCAAAAATGACAAAAACATGATATGATATAAGAAAGCCATTTTCCTTAAAGGAGAGAACACCATGAACCGCATGAAGTTGACTGTGGAAGACCTGTCTTACCTATCCGTGGGGTTGCCCGACGAGGTCAAAATGTATCATTTCTCGGGTGATTTTGTCGGTGAAATCGCTGCCATCGACCGTTGGCTGACCCGTCCCGTTCCCGTCCCTCTGTGTCTGCGCAAGCGGTTGGAGATCCAGAAAATATTTGCCACCCAATTGCTGGACGACTACCCCCTGACCCGCGCCGACGTGGTGCAGGGCATCAGATCCCGCTACCCCGCCGCCGATGAGTCCGCGCTGGATACTTTTATCGCCTCGGGCAACGTGGATTACATTCTGAAAAACGGCGAGATGCGCTTTCAGCATCAGGCCATATCCAATATTTTCAAGACTCATACCCACGACTTGGAGCGGATGTACAATCCCGATTACAAATCCCCCGATCCCGCCGCCGCGGCGGCGGTGCCCGAGAATATCCGCATTATGCAGGAGAAGGGAAGCCGCGCCTTCCGCTACGAGGTGGAGTATTGGATGAAGCTCTGTCCCCATGCCGAAAAGCCGGGGCAGACCCTCAAGATATGGTTCCCCTACCCCGTAGCCTGTGAGAGCCAGCCCGCAGGTGAGATCAAGCTCCTCTCCTCTTCTCATCCCGTGACGGTCACGGGCACTGTTCATCGAGCCGCCTACATGGAGGTACCTTGCGAGGCGGGAGCTACCTATACTGTGCGCTACTCCTTTGTCAACCGCGCCAAGTACACCGCCCTTGATCTGGATCGCGCTACGTATCCCCCTGTGGGAGAGGGACTTACCCCCGACGAGCTGGCCTACTACACGGGCGAGCAGTATCCCCACATTCGCTTTACTCCCTTCATCAAGTCCCTTGCCGCCGAGATTGCGGGGAATGAGACGGATCCCCTCCGTCTTGCCCGTCGCGTTTACGACTATATCTGTGAGCGCATCCGCTACTCCTACGTCCGCGACTATCTCCTCATTGAGAACATCCCCGAGTTCGTTCTTATGAACGGGTACGGTGATTGCGGCACCATGGGTCTGGCCTTCATCACCCTCTGCCGCGCTCTGGGCATTCCCGCCAAGTGGCAATCCGGCTCGGCCTGCTACCCCGACTCCATCGGCAGCCACGATTGGGCACAGTTCTATATCGCCCCCTACGGCTGGCTCTACTGTGATCCCTCCTACGGCGAGGGCGCGGCGCGTGCCGGCAACGAGATCCGACGTAACCACTATTTCGCCAATCTTGACCCCTTCCGTTTGGTTGCCTCCAACGAGTTCCAGCAGCCCCTCACTCCCGACAAGGCCTTCTGCCGCATGGATCCCTACGACAACCAGAGCGGAGAGGCTGAATACGAGGATGAGAACATTTTCTTTGATGATCAGGAGCATGGACGGAGAGTCGTGTTTGCCGAGGAAATCGACTGAGATACCAAATACAAGATACAAGATACGAGATAGACTTATCCCGAAAGGAAATACCATGGAACCCACCGTTAAGCATATTCGAATTTCCATCATCTCGGAGAGATACGAGGTAGCCGCGTCGCTGTTCGATTCGGTTTACGGCGATCTGGCCGAGCAGATGGGAGGGAACGTCCCTCCCACACCCATGACTCCTGCCGAGGAGCTGGTCATGGGCATCTTCGCCGACGATCTTGACGACAGCGGCTCGCCCTCCTACTTTGTCAAGCCCTCCGACCCTGCTGTGACCCGCGCCAAGGCTACGGGCACCGAGACGGATGCCATTGAGAAGATCGAACTGTTCACCGAGGGCATTATGACCGTCGTCCCCGACATGGGCTATACCGAGGAGCCCTCCTACACTGTGTCCGTCAAGTACGACGAGACCGAGCTGACGGGTATGGCGGGTGCCACCTCCACCGTCACCTACCGCACCTGTGACCGAGGCTTGGTCTCCATGCTCCGAACAGGTCTTGTCTCCACCGCCATGACCTTCAAGGCTCACCACCGCGCCATCTGCACCTACGAGACCCCCTATATGCCCTTCTCCATCGGCATCCACGCCCTTACCGTGGACAATCGTCTCGACACCGAGGGCACACTCAAGCTGGACTACATCATCGAGATCAAGGGCGCTCGCGCCGAGCGGTGCGAAATGACCATGAAGGTGCAGGAAGATAGTAACTTCTAAATTGCAGTTTAGCGGGGAGCGGCAGGGCACTGCATGCCGAGCAAGCTCGGCGGCACCCGCCAAGAACCTTTTGCAAAAGGTTCTTGGATCTCCAAAAACTTTTAAAAAGCATTATCCAATAAACACTTTTTTGAAAGT
>JAZOOM010000106.1:0-37011 GCA_045655025.1 Eubacteriales bacterium
CCGTTTGCCGGATTGGCAAACGGGGGTTTTCGTGTGAGAGCTTCGGTAGGATCAGCCGTAGAGCTTATCCAGATTGTAGAACTCGCGGGTCTCGCGGGTGAAGACGTGCACCATAACGTGGGCGTAGTCCAGCACCATCCAGGTGTTTCCGTCACGACCCTCGGTGTGGAGGGGATCCACGCCGCGGCGGCCCATCTCGTAGTCCACCTCACCGCCCAGGGTGTTGACATGGGTGTTGGAGGTACCGGTGGCCAGAACCATGTAGTCGCAGATGTCGGTCTTTCCCTCCATGTTGATGATCTTGATCTCACGGCCGCGCTTGTGGTCGAGGAACAGGGCAATAGCCTCAGCCATCTCGGCAGGGGTGGCGTCAGTCAGGGGAGCGGGCGTGTTATCGGGGGCCTCCAGCTCGGCAGCGATTCTTTCTTTCAGATTTTCAATCATGTTTTTCGTTCCTTTCGTTAGTGGTTTCGACCGCCCACCAGCTCGGCAAGAGCAAGCTCGTTGCGAGCCAGAACGGTGTCGGGGCTGATGACAGCCCCCTCGGATATGTGAGCGCGCATAGTCATGTCAAAGGACATGATGAGCGTGCGGCGCAGGTGAACCAATCGCTCCTCCTCCGTCATACGCTCGGGATTCGCCCCCCAGAAGAAGGAGCGAAGACGAACGCAATCGGGGAACAGGCGGGATTCGTCAATGTAGTCCGCCAGATACAGGAGCTGTTCGGTCAGAGTCATACCTGCCCGTCCCGTGGTATGCCAGCGAACGGCGTTCACGACGACCTCACAATTAAAGGTGGGGTAATTATCGGGAATCAGAAGGACAGCGGTGCGGGCGTGGAAGGTCTTGTGAGAAAATTCATCCCCGGGAGAAAGCGTCTCGCCAACCTCGGTGAGGAGAGTCATGTGCGTCCGCACGTCATACTCCTTGGTAATATCGTGAAGCAGAGCAGCGGCGCGAAGGGCGGGAATCTCCTCGGGACAGAAAAGAGTAGCCAAACGGATCACCATATCCTCTACAGCGGCGGTATGGGCGAAGCGTTTGGGGGACATTTCACGGAGCACCGTCTCCCGCAAAGCGGCAAGCTCGGCGTCTCCGAAGGGGTATTTGCTTTGGTTCATATCAGTATATCCTATTCTCGGGGTACGTATTCCCGTATCAGGCGTTGCGGTAAAGTCCATGCGCGTGGATGTACTCCGCCACGGCTGGAGGAACAGCCCCGTCAATGGGGAATCCCTCTGCCACAGCGCGGCGAACGTCGGTGGAGGACAGCTCAATGGCAGGTGTCACGATGCGACGCACCACCTTGCCATACTTCTGCTGGTACTCCGTGATCTTCTCCACGATAGCACCGTCCAGCTCACCGTCGGTCTCCCGACGGACGTAAACGGGGTAGCAAAGACGGAAGATCTCGTCGGGCTCGCGCCATTGATCCAGGGTCATGAGCATATCCGTCCCCATAAGCAGGAACAGACGTCCCTCGGGGTCGTACAGCTCGCGGAGGGTGTCCACGGTGTAGCTCTTCCCTTCCCGTTTCATTTCCAGATCGCTGACGATGACACCGTCCATATCTGCAAAGGCCAGTCGGCACATTTCCAAGCGATCAGCGGCGGTAGCGTCCCCCTTCATGATCTTGTGAGGGGTCATGCCCGTGGGGATGACGTAGAGGATATCCAGCCACATCTGCTCCATGAAGGCCTTCGCGGCGGCAATATGACCGTTATGGATGGGGGAGAAGGTGCCCCCATAGATACCGACCCGCATTACAGCTCGATGTGACGCTTCCCGTTCAGGGAGCGACGGTACAGGATGATCTTGCGGCCGATGACACCAACCACGGCGGCGTTCAAGGCCTCGGCCAAGCCCTCGGCGGCCTCACGGGGCGTGTACTCGGAGGTCTCCAAAACAGACAGCTTGATCAGCTCCCGAGCCTCCAGGGCATCGCAAACAGTGGTGATGAAGTTCTCGCTCACGCCGCCCTTACCGATCTGCGTCACGGGGGACAGGGTGGATGCCATGGAGCGAAGCTTGGCTCTCTGTGCCGAAGTCAGCACGGGAGCGGCAGGGTAAATTCTTTCGTTATTCATGTTATTCTCCAAAATGTGTTGTGTTCTTCAACGCCTCCGCCAGCTTGGCAATGGCCTTGCCTCTGTGGCTGATGGCATTCTTCTCCTCGGCGGACAGCTCCGAGAAGGTCTTTTGGAAGGGCTCGTAGTAGAAATAGGGGTCGTAGCCAAAGCCGCCCTCGCCTCTTGCCTCGTTTATGATGATGCCCTCGGTCTCGCCCCGTACCGTCATTTCACGGCCATCGGGATAGACAAGCGCGATACAGCACACAAAGCGAGCGGTGCGCTCCGCGGCGGGAACATCCGCCAAATTCTTCAGGAGCAACGCGTTGTTGGCGGCATCATCACCGTGACCCCCTGCATAGCGTGCAGAGTAGACACCGGGAGCTCCGTTCAGAGCATCCACAGACAGGCCGGAGTCATCCGCAATGGCGGCATAGCGGCCTTCTCCCGCTGCCACAGCGGTACGTGCCTTGGTCAAGGCATTCTCCTCATAGGTCTCACCGTTCTCCTCGATATCACCGACGTATCCCACGTCGTCAAGAGAAAGAATGTGTACACCGGGGAAATGGGTAGCCAGAATGGCCTCCACCTCGCGGATCTTCTTTTTATTGCGGGATGCAAGAATCAGTTCCATATCTTATTCTCCAAACAGAGCCGATACGAAATCCTCCGCATCGAACTCCTGCATATCGTCGATCTTCTCGCCCACACCGATGAACTTCACGGGAATGCCCAGCTCACGCTTGATGGAAATGATGATGCCGCCCTTGGCAGTACCGTCCAGCTTGTTCAGCGTGATGCCCGTGATCTTGGCGGCCTGGCTGAATTCCTTGGCCTGGGACACGGCGTTCTGACCCGTGGTAGCGTCCAGTACCAACAGAGTCTCACGGCAGGCGCCGGGCAGCTCGCGGTCGATCACTCGATCGATCTTGGCCAACTCGTTCATGAGGTTTTTCTTATTCTGCAAGCGGCCTGCGGTGTCGATGATGAGCACGTCGGCCTGCTTCTTCTTGGCTGCGGCAATGGCGTCAAACACAACAGCGGCGGGATCGCTTCCCTCGCTCTGCTTGACCATGTCTACCTTGGCACGCTCGCACCATACAGCCAGCTGATCAATGGCAGCGGCGCGGAAGGTATCGGCAGCGGCCACAACGACCTTCTTACCCTGCAAGCGGAGACGCTTGGAGATCTTACCGATGGAGGTGGTCTTACCCGCACCGTTGACGCCGATGACCAGCAGCACGCTGGGGGTGGTAGTCAACTGCAAGGGCTCGGACTCACCGATCATGTCGGCCATGATCTCCCGAAGAGCGGTCATGACCTGCTCCTTCTCCTTGAGACGGCCGTCCTTAATGCGCTCACGAAGCTCGTCCATGATCTCCTCGGTGGCGGTAAAGCCCACGTCAGCAGAGATCAGGATCTCCTCCAATTCCTCCAGAAGATCCTCATCCACCTTGGTGAAGGCCTTAAGCAGATTATCCACGGGAGAGAACAGGGCGTTACGGGTCTTCGTCAGACCCGATTTGAGGCGTCCCCAGAAAGACTTCTTGGTGGCAGTCTCCTCGATCTCCTCCTCGGCGGGAGATTCCTCAACGATGGATTCCTCAACGGCGGGCTCCTCAACGATGGATTCCTCGATGACAGGCGCCTCAACGGCAGGCTCCTCAATGACAGACTCCTCAACGATAGGTTCCTCGACGACAGACTCCTCAACGATAGGCTCGTCAACGGCAGGCGCTTCAGCGACAAGTTCCTCAACGACGCTCTCCTCGTCGGCGGTCTCCTCCCCATTCAAGAGGGCGGCTTCGGCGGCCTCGGCGGCGGCTTCTTCCTCAGGGGTCAATCCCTCCTCCTCGACAAGAGTATTCTCGTCGGGGGTATTATTCTTTTTCTTTCCAAACAGCTTAGCTAAAAAGGCCATTCCAATCATTCTCCTTATTCTTGGCAATATCGGCTACGTCCAGAGCCAGCACCTTGGAGATGCCGCGCTCGGGCATGGTCACACCGTACAGGCGGGTGGCGGCGGCCATGGTGCCGCGGCGGTGGGTGATCATGATGAACTGGGTCTCGTCGGAGTAGCGCTTGATGTATTGGGCGAGACGCTCCACGTTGACCTCATCCAGGGCGGCCTCGATCTCATCGAGGATGCAGAAGGGGGTAGGATTGACCTTCAGAATGGCGAAGAACAACGCTACGCCGATGAAAGCCTGCTCACCGCCCGAAAGCTGCATGAGGTTCTTGATGATCTTACCGGGAGGAGCGGCTTTGATCTCAATGCCGCATTCCAGTACGTTTTCAGGATCGGACAGGGACAGCTCGGCAGAGCCGCCTCCGAACAGCTCCGCGAAGGTCACACGGAAATTGTCGTTGATCTTGTTAAAGGCATCCACGAAGGCGGATTTCATCTGCCCCTCGTAGCGGTCGATGATCTGCAAAAGCTCGCGCTGAGACTTTTCCAGATCCGTCAGCTGAGCCGTCATCTCGTCGTAACGCTTCTTGGTCTCATTGTATTTCTCCACGGCATCGGGATCGAAGTGACCGATGAAGCGGAGCTTGTTGCGGCACTCCGTCTGGGTGGCCACTACCTCGGCTCGGTTCTCCGGGGTAACGGGCGGATACCCCAGGGCGATCGCATCGGCGCGGGAGAGCTCATAGTCATCCCACAATCTTCCCGACAGCTTATCCATTTCGGCTTGCAGAGCCGTGAGCTTGCTGTCAGCGGTGGTGAATTCACGGAATAGATTTTCCTTATGATCCATTTCCTCACGGAGACGAGTATTCAAGCTGTTCAGCTTGGTCTCAAAGGAAGCACTGTTCTCGTCCACGCGGGCTCGGTCTGAGAGCAGGGACGTCAAGGTTCCCTCGCCTTCACTG
The DNA here is from genome assembly GCA_045655025.1 of Eubacteriales bacterium. Classification (GTDB taxonomy): domain Bacteria; phylum Bacillota; class Clostridia; order Oscillospirales; family CAG-272; genus CAMEON01. The sequence continues at coordinate 4,944 of JAZOOM010000106.1, forward strand.
AAAAGGCGACGATTCTCGGCCTGAGCCGCGGCGCAATCCGACAGCTTTTGCCGATAGGCGGCTACGCGCTCATCATTAGCACGAATATCCCCTTCAACAGAGCTGATGCGATCCTTGCAAAGTCCGGCCAAAGTCTCCTCGGTCTCCACATCCTTGCGGGTAGCGGAAATGGAAATGGTGAGTTGAGTCTGTCTGGCTTCCAGGCGGTCTACAGCATCGTCCTTATCGCCTCGCTCCTCGGCCTTTTCGGCTCGAAGCTGACGCAGCTCACCGATAGCGGTATCCAACGCCTTTTCCTCCGCGCGGAGACTGACCATAGTCTCCTCATTCTCCTCGTTTTGACGGAGAATGGCCTCGGAATCCTCTCGAACACGGGCCAGCAAAGCCTCGTTGGCATCCAAATTCGCCTGGGCACGGCCAAGTCGCTCCACCTCACCCGCCATAACGGCACGAATCAGATCCCGCTTGTCCTCCAGCGCGTTTTTCTCCTCGTCAGTTCGTTTGATCTCAGCGCGAATCGAGGCCAATTCAGCCTCTGTGGTGCGAACGCTTTCCTCCAGAGAAGCCAGATCTCCCTCCATCCGCTTGATCTCGGCGGCACGGGACAGAGCGCTGTTCTTGCGGCCGGTGGAACCGCCCGTAAAGGAACCGCCCACATTGATCTGCTGACCGTCCAGAGTCACGACACGGACACGGTATTTCAGTGCCTTCGCCATTACGGTAGCGTGATCAATGGTATCGAAAACCAACGTCCGCCCCAGCAGAGAGGACAACACACTTCTGTAACGCTCGTCACAGGTCACCAGCGTATCGGCCACAGCCACGTAGCCCGCAAAGCCGATGGCACGCTTCATATCGTCGGTCTCGGAGGAGGGACGCATGGAGGTCAGAGGATAGAAGGTGGTACGACCCGCGTTCGCGCGCTTTAGCGCGTAAATAGCGGCCTTAGCGGTCTCCTCATCCTCCACAAGAATATTCTGAAGATTACTGCCCAAAGCCGTCTCCACAGCGATGACGTAATCCTGCTCCACCGAAATCAACTGGGACAGGGGGCCATAGATATGGCCGCAGGGAGCGCCGTTGTATCCGGTGATACGGCCTTCCCGGTAGGCCTTCATAACAAACTTTACCGCGTCGGCATAGCCTTCGAACTGTGACTCCATGGCACGATAAGTGGTGATACGCTGGGTCACGGAATCACGGCGAAGAATCGCGGAATTGTGTTTCTCGTGGAGGCTACCGTAAGTCTCGTTAAGCTCCGCCAGCTTGGCTTCAGCGGTTGTGATGCCCTCACCGATCTCTCCGACCTTCTTGGTGTAGCCATCCACCACACGGCTGTGATCCTCCACTTCCTTTCGCAGGACCTCGGAGGTGCTTTCATACTCCTCAATCTCGGAAAGAATGCCGCTGTTACGGTCACTGTCGGAGTCACGGGTGGTCTCCAGCACGGACAGGCGGACACGAACGTCCATGAGCTCCGCTTCACGGGCGCGGATATCCTCGGCGGCGGTATCGATGAGGGTATCCAACCCATCGATCTTTTCGCGAAGGGCGGTGATCTCCTCGTCGTTGCGGGTGTATTCCCCTTCCAGTTCGGCAAGCGTATCCGCCAAAGCACCGCAGGTTTTTTGATGAGCCTCAAGCTGTCCCTTATCGTTCTCCATCTGGCGAAGCAGACCGGAACGGGTTTCGGCGGCGGCGGAAATCAGCTCCTCGGTGTGGGAAATAGTGGTCTCGGTCACACGGTATTCACTGTCCAGCTTATGCTGATACTCGGTCAGCTCGGAGATTTTTCCCCGCAGCTCCTCGGATGCCGCACGGCTGCCTTGGGTCATTTCGGTGAGGCGCTCCCGCTGCACGTCCAAAGCCTGAACGGACTCCTCTGCCTGATTCAGATCGAATTCGGCGCGATTTCGCAGGGAGGATGCGTCGGCAATGTCACGGCTGAGACGATCGGTGTCGTACAGCCACAGGCTGATGTCCGCCCGTTTCTTGGATTCCAGCAGAACAATACCCTTACGGGCTTTATTGGCCTCCTTTTCCAAAGGGCCTACCTGCGCCTCCACCTCGGCGTAGACATCCCGTACACGAACGAGATTGCTTTCTACGGCGGCCAGCTTGCGCTCGGACTCGTTCTTCTTGACACGGTACTTGGCGATACCCGACGCGTCCTCAAACACACTGCGGCGCTCCTCGCTCTTACGGGATACCATGTCGGCAATACGACCCTGTCCGATGATGGAGTAGCCATCACGACCGATACCCGTATTCAGGAACAGCTCGTATATATCCTTGAGACGGACGGCTTTGCGGTTGATCAAGTATTCGCTTTCACCCGCGCGAAAATAGCGGCGGGTAACGGTAACCTCGTCATAGGGACAATCCAGCTTGCCGAAATCCGAGGTGTTGTCAAAGGTAACGGATACCTCGGCGTAACCCATGGGTCTGCGGCTGTCCGCGCCGCCGAAGATAACGTCCTCCATTTTACTGCTTCGCAGAGTCTTTGAAGAGATCTCACCCAGCACCCATCGCATAGCGTCCGCGATGTTGGACTTACCGCTGCCGTTCGGGCCCACGATGACGGTCACACCCACCGAGGAGCCGCCGGCCACAAGCTGATCCGACCCCTTATGTCCGGGATCGAATATCAGTTTGGTGCGGTCGGGAAAGGACTTAAAGCCCTGCATTTCAATTGATTTTAAGTACACGAAATATCTCCTGTTATATCATTCAAATTCATGTTCATGGAGCATTGCCGAACACCACAGCCGCGAAGCCGAGCGGTCACTCGGCATTCGTTTTGGATTTTATGATCAGCAAATTCCAAAAATCTTCAGTGCCGCCTTGGCCGCGGCCTGCTCAGCCTTCCGCTTGGAGGAGCCGATGCCCCGTCCGCAGGGATTGGAATTGACGCGAACCTCCACCTCGAAGGTCTTTTGATGATCGGGGCCGTCAGCGCGAATGAGAACGTATTCCAGCACGTCTCCCTCGGTCTGCTGAACGAACTGCTGAAGGGGCGTCTTGTAATCCCCGTCGATGCCGCGGCTTTCCAGTTCGGTCAGATCCTTCTGTACCAGCGGAATCAGAAAGGCGGCGATGATCTCCATCCCCCGATCTCCCGCGTCCAGATAAATGGCGGCCAGCAACGCCTCAAAGGCATCGGCCAAGATGTTCTCCTTGTCGTATCCGCCCGATTGAGCCTCACCCTTGCCCAAGAGCAAGCAATCCCCGATACCAATACGGCGGGCGTACCGCGCCAAAGCCTCGGCGCAAACCACATCCTTTCGCATATTGGTCAGAATTCCCTCGCCCTCTTGAGGGTATGTATTGAACAAGTAGCGGCTGACCACAATGGACAGCACGGAATCCCCCAAAAATTCCAACCGCTCGTTGCAGAGCAGATGGTGATTCTTCTGCCCCGTCTCGTTGGAGTGGGAGGAGTGAGTCATGGCACGGCAGAGGAGCGCCGTGTCGGTAAAGTGATACCCGATGGCATCCTCCAGCCGTTTCATGGCGGCCTTGGGATTGCGGGTCACATTCGTCTCTTGATCCTTGGCCACGGCTTACTCCCTTCCCGAGGGGGACTCGGTACCCAAAAGTTTCTCGATGGTCTCGGTGGCCCCCGATTCGGCAAACCGCATGGCCTGACGAATGGCGGACTTGAACGCGCGGGCATCCGAGGAGCCGTGGGCCTTGATGACAGGCTTACGAAGACCCAGAATGGGGCTGCCGCCGTGCTCCTTGGCGTCAAAATCCTTTTTGAACTGCATGAAGGGCTTCTTAACCGTCAGCGCGCCCAGTTTGGTCAGCAGAGAGGTGTAGAATATCCCCTTCATACGGGCGGAGAACATCTTGCCCATACCCTCCAGGGTCTTGAGGCAGACGTTGCCCGTAAAGCCGTCGGTGACCAGCACGTCACAGGCGTTGAATGCGATCTGATTGCCCTCCACGTTGCCCACGAAATGGATGTCGGAGCAATTCTTGAGGAGCTGATGCGCTTCGGTCTGAAGGGGCGTACCCTTATGCTCCTCGGCTCCGTTGTTCAGAAGACCCACGCGGGGACTCTCCAAATTGTAAAGAGCCTTCATATAGGCAGTACCCATGGTGGCAAACTGAGGGAGAAAATCGGGCTGAACGGTGACGTTCGCGCCGCAGTCCAAAAGCAGAACGGGAGGATTGAAGGGCAGAACAGCGGCCAGGGCGGCGCGGTGAACTCCCTTGATACGGCGAACGGTCAGAGATGCCCCCGCAAACAGAGCACCCGTATTTCCGCAGGAGACCATAGCGTCTCCCTCGCCGTTTGAGAGCGCCTTCAGAGCCATCGTCATAGAAGAATCCTTCTTCTCACGGAAGGCCATGGCATCATCCTCCATGGTAACAACGGTCTCGGCATGAAGGATCTCAAAGCCGGAAATATCCAGCCCGTTTTCCCGTGCCACCGTCTCCAGCTGCTCCTTATGGCCGACCAGCAGATATTCCCCGCCCAGCTCGGCCTTGGCGTCGATGACGCCCTTCAGCATTTCCAGAGGGGCATTATCGCCGCCCATGCAATCAATGATCATTTTCATGGTTTTGAATTTCCTTTCTTTGTTTTCGGAAACCCAATCGCCGAAGCGGAGCTTTCAAAGGCCTTTAAGGGAAATGTGCGATTAAAGACCTTTGGGAGCCCGGAACTCACCGCGGAGGCAAGTTCCGTTGGGCATGCTAGATTATTTTCCTTGATTCACGGTATCCATCACACCGTCCAGCGCCTCCAAGGCACGGGCGGCGTACACCTCATAGCGGGCAAGCTTGCCGCCCTTTACGCGGTAGTCCAAAGCGGGAATGATACCGAAATTGGCGTTCATGGGCACGAAGTCCGCAAGGCCGCCGTGGCTGATGTAGTGAGCCATGGCACCGATCATGGTGGTCTCGGGGAAGATCAAGGATTCCAGCCCCAGAGCCATGCGTGCGGCATTGAGTCCCGCCACGAATCCCGAACCGGTGGACTCAATGTAGCCCTCCACACCTGTCATCTGACCGGCGAAGAAGACCTGTCCTCGGCCATACCCATTGCGAAGGCGGTAATCCGCATCCAGCAGATCGGGCGAGGGGAGGTAGGTGTTGCGGTGCATCACACCGTACCGGAGGAAATCGGCATTCTCCAGACCGGGGATCATGGAGAATACGCGTTTTTGCGCGGGGAAGGTCAGATGAGTCTGGAAGCCCACCAGATTGTACATGCTTCCCTCCTTGTCCTCGCGGCGAAGCTGCACAACGGCGTAGGAGCGAGCATCGGTACGGCTGTCCACCAGGCCAACGGGCTTGAGAGGGCCATACCGCAGGGTATCGTACCCGCGCTTGGCCATGACCTCCACGGGCATACATCCCTCGAAGACCTTGAGATCCTTGTCGAAATCCTTCAGCTCCGCCTCCTCGGCGGTGATGAGGGCGTTATAGAAAGCATCGTACTGCTCCTTTGTCATGGGGCAGTTGATGTAGTCCGCGTCTCCCTTGTTGTAGCGGGAGGCAAAGAAGGCCACGTCCATATTGATGCTGGAGGCATCCACAATGGGAGCCACCGCGTCGAAGAAGTGGAGTCCCTCTCCCACCAGATGATCCTTCAGCCAGTCAGCAAAGGCATCCGAGGTCAGGGGGCCCGTAGCCACCACCGTAATGCCCTCCTCGGGCAGGGCGGTGATCTCCTCCTCTACCACGGTGATGAGGGGATGGTTCTTGATCTTCTCGGTGATGTAAGCCGAGAACTTGTCCCGATCCACCGCCAGAGCCGAGCCCGCGGCCACCTGCGTGGCACGAGCCGCCTCCATAATGAGGGATCCCATGCGGGACAGCTCCTCCTTCAGAAGACCCGAAGCCACGGTGATGCGGTCGGAGCGCAGAGAGTTGGAGCAGACCAACTCGGCATAGCCCTCGTTATGGTGGGCGGGCGTGAACTTCTTGGGCTTCATTTCGTAGAGCGTAACCGAAACGCCTCTCTCGGCTACCTGCCAGGCGGCCTCACAGCCGGCCAGGCCTGCTCCGAAGATATTGACCTGTGCCATGGCTTACTCCTCTGCGCCGGTCTCAACGACGGGCTCGGTCTCGCGGGAATATCCGCAGGCCTTGTCGTGGCAAACCAGGAGAGCCTTGCCCTTCTTGCGGAAGAGCATCTGTCCGCAGGTGGGACAGGTCTCGGCGGTAGGCAGATCCCAGGAGGAGAAATCGCAATCGGGATACCGCTCGCAGCTGTAGAACACGGTCTTGTTGCGTCCCGTCTTCATAACCAGCTTGGCGGAGCACTTGGGGCAGGCTACACCGATGTCACGGGTCTTGGGCTTGGTGTACTTACAGGTGGGATAGGCCGAGCAAGCGTAGAAGCTGCCGTACCGCCCGTTACGAAGCACCATAGGTGCGCCGCACTTCTCGCACACCATATCCACCACAGCCTCCTCCTTCTTCTCCTCCTCGGCGGAATCGGCGGACTTCTGTGTCGCCGAAGGATCTCCCTCGGGAGTCAAAGGCTTCGTATTCTTACAGGTGGGATAGTTGGGGCAAGCGGCAAACTTACCGAAACGGCCGTTCTTGACGATCATCTGCGCTCCGCACTTATCGCAGAGCATATCGGTCGTCTCCACGGGGAGCTGAACGTTGATGCTTCCAATGGTACCCTCGGCGGCCACCAGCTGGCGTTCAAAGCTTCCCCAGAAGCGAGAAAGCACAGTCTCCATCTCAATTTGTCCCGCCTCGATCTCGTCCAACTCATCCTCCATGTGAGCGGTGAACTGCTCGTCAACCACCGTGGAGAAATTGGCGATCATAATGGTGTTGGTAACCTCACCCAGCTCAGTGGGCACCAGAGACTTGGATTCCCGCTTGACATAGCCGCGGGAAATGATGGTGGTGATAATGGTAGCAAAGGTGGAGGGGCGGCCAATGCCCTTCTCCTCCAAAAGCTTGATCAGAGATGCCTCGGTGTAACGGGGCGGGGGCTCGGTGAAATGGCGGGCAGGGTCAATGCTCTCGGAAGCCAGTACCTGTCCCTCGGTAAGCGCAGGAATACGAAGATCCTTCTGCTCCTCGGGCTCGTCGGCATGGGCGCGATGGGACTCATCCACCGACTCCTCATACACGGCCATGTAGCCGGGGAAGGTAACGGTATAACCGCTGGTGCGGAAGAGGTAGCTCTTGCATTCGAAATCCATGGTCAGCACGGCCAGATCGGCAGACTCCATCTGGCTGGCAATGAAGCGTTCCCAGATGAGCTTGTACAGGCGGTACTGATCCGAGGAAAGATGCTTGCGAACCATGGAGGGCTCGATCTCCACACGGGCGGGGCGGATGGCCTCGTGGGCATCCTGCGCCGAGGCGCGGGTCTTGTACACGCGAGGAGTCTCGGGATAGTAACGATCGCCGTACTTTTCCTTGATCAGAGAAGCGGCGGCGGCCTGAGCGTCAGCCGAGACGCGGAGAGAATCGGTACGCATGTAGGTGATCAAACCCTGTACGCCGCCGAACTCCGAGCCCAGATTCACACCCTCGTACAGCTCCTGTGCCACGCGCATAACACGCTGAGACTGGAATCCCAGCTTGCGGGAGGCCTCCTGCTGCATGGTAGAGGTGGTAAAGGGCGGTGCGGGATTCTTCTTACGGGTAGAACGCTTGACGCTGTCCACAGTAAAGGGCTGACCCTCCACGGCATTGACCACCGTCATAGCCTCCTCCTCACAGGTCAGACGCATTTTTCCCGCATGCGTACCGTAAAAGCGAGCCACAAAATGCTTGCCCTCGGCAGGGATCAAGGTAGCGTCGATGGTCCAGTATTCCTCGGGAACAAAGGCACGGATCTCCTGCTCTCTGTCCACAATGATCTTGGTGGCCACAGACTGAACTCTACCGGCAGACAGACCGCTCCGCACCGTCTTCCACAGGAAGGGAGACAGCTTATAGCCCACGATACGGTCGAGAATACGGCGAGTCTGCTGGGCATTGACCAGATTCATAGCAATGGGACGAGGCTGCTTGATAGCGGTCGTGACAACCGTCTTGGTAACTTCGTTGAAGGTCACACGCTGAACCTGCTCCACGGGGATGCCGAGCGCATTGGCCAGATGCCAGGAGATGGCTTCGCCCTCGCGATCAGGGTCGGTTGCCAAAAAGATCTTTCCGGCGTTCTTGGCTTCTTTTTTGATTTCCTTGATGATATCGCCCTTGCCGCGAATGTTGATATAGTGAGCGGCGAAGTTATTTTCAATGTCTACACCCAAGGTGCTCTTGGGCAGGTCACGGACGTGACCCACCGAAGCGATGACCTTGTAGTTCGAGCCGAGATAGCCCTTGATGGTGCTCGCCTTGGAGGGAGACTCCACGATGACCAGATTGGTTTTTGCCATGGGATTCTATCGTTCCTTTCGTGATTTGCACTTGCAAATTTATTTTCTTGAGTAAAGTCCGCCGGGGAGCGTAACGGTCAAGCCCTTGATCTCCAGGATGGTCATGGCGGCCATGACCTCCCCGACGCTGAAGCCCTCCCGCGTGAGATAATCCACGGTAACGGCATGATCCAGAGGAAGCAGCTCAAAGATCCGTCGCTGGCTATCGGTCAAATGCTTCAAGACCTGCTCGGACAGATCCCCCTTAGCGGGTGTTGCGCCGGAAGCGGAAGCCTTCTCGGGACTTCCTTTGTCTTTTTTCTCAGCGGTGTGAGCGGGAGCCGTTTTGGGAGCAGGGTGGAAAGAGCTGAGAGCAGGAGTCTTGGCATCCGCCTCATTCTTACTTCCCTGCCGTGTCCGAGGCTTCACCATTCGTACGGCCACACCCAGCTCGGCCAGAAACGCGTCGTCCGGATCCGAATGAAGCTCCGCGCGGCGCAGCTTTGTCAAATCCAACACATCCCGATACAGAAAGCTGTAATCCTCCAGTACGTCAGACGCAGAGAGGATCATAGCGGCACCTCCGGCAATGAGTTGGTTTGTACCGGCCGAATTGGTCTCACCCACGTTCCCGGGGAACGCGTAAATGGCGCGTCCCTGTAGGATCGCGGCCCGGGCCGTGATCATGGCACCGGAGCGCTGATCTCCCTCTACCACCACGGTTCCTTGAGAAAGGCCGCTGATGATGCGGTTTCGAATGGGGAAATTGCGGCTCTCAGGCGGTGTCGCGGGAGAGAACTCCGTCATGACACAGCCGTTCCGCTTGATACGGGCGGCCAGAGGCTTGTGCTCATGGGGATATACCATGTCGATCCCACAGCCCAGTACAGCCACCGTCTGACCTTCTGCCGCCAACGCGCCGGCGGCGGCCACGCTGTCGTTACCAAGTGCCATACCGGAAACCACTACCGTGCCCGCGGATGCCAGCTCATAGCCTATTTTATACGCCATTCGTTTGCCGTATTCGCTCATGCTCCGCGTACCCACCACGCTGATGCATAGGCGGCGGGAGAAATCCGGGAGAGTGCCTTGATAGTAAAGCAAAACAGGCGGATCGCGGAGCGGACGGAGGGAAACGGGATAATTCTCGTCTTGCCAGAACAGAAGACCCACCCGATTCCTGCGGCAGTACTCCATGATGCGAGTCGCCTCCTCCAAAGACTTATCCGCCAGCCGAAGCTTCAGATTCTTGGAGCAAGGGAGCGCTTCCAGCTCCGCCTCCTCAGCGTGGTAGATGTCGTAGGGTGAGCCGCAGGTCTCCAACAGAGCTTGGAATTCCCGATTTTGCGGCCCGCAACGGAGGGCGAACCAGATCTCAAACAATCTATCCTTCATGGCGTACTCCTTTTGTCCGTTCGTTGATTGCTTACTTTTTACACAGCTCCCACATGATGAGAGCGGCGGCCACCCCCGCATTGAGGGATTCGGTATCCGCCTCCATGGGAATGTATACGCTGCGGTCGCAAGCCTGTATCACAGCCTCCGACAACCCGTGTCCCTCGTTGCCGATAACGGCACAGGCAGGGATGCTTCCCTTTTCGGCCTCCAACTCGGGAGAGCCCAAGCGGATGGCGGTGTCATCCAAAGCAGCGGCGTAGACCCGTCTCCCTTCGGCGCGGAGGGCTCGAATGGTTCCGGGCAGATCCTCCACACGGGTGATGGGCATGGAGAACAAAGGCCCCATGGCCGCACGAAGCGTGCGAGGATGGTAGAGGTCGGCACAGTCGGCGCTCATAATGAGATGACCGACACCCAGAGCGGCGGCGCTTCGAATGATCGCGCCCACGTTCAGGGGATCCCGAACCGACTCCATGAGAATGACGGGCGCGTCACGGCGGACGGACACTTCGTCTTCCTTATATATTATAATTAAATTGTGGGATTTGTCAATATATTTTGCAACGGTTATGACCCCTTCCGGGGCATTTTCTTGAGAAATTTTTTCAAACAGACTGTCCTCCACCCCAAAAACAGGGCAAGACACATCCCGCAGGGAGCATCCGTACAGCTCCTGCATGCGAGCCTCCAGCTTTTCAGCAGTACCGACGCGAACGAACAGGCTGTCCAACTCCACACCGCGGCGCAACGCCTCGCAAAGGAGCTTCACCCCGTCAAAACGAAACCGACGGGTGTGTTCACGGGTACGGCGATCATCCAGCTTCATGAGCTCGACGATGCGGCGATTCTGGCGAGAGGTGATGATCTCGCCGTCAAAGGAGATATTCCGGGGCATGGGTACACCTCGTTTCTTTGTTTTTCGGAAGGGTTTCACGGGGAAAAATCTCTCAAAAAGCGGCAATGTACCACGTCTTTGAGGGAATTTCGCCCCCCTCAAAAGGGGGCATTCAATGATAAAAACCCGAGTGGCTTGCGCCCATCGGGTTTTTATATTGATCACATTACAGTGCAGCCTTAGCCTGCTCGCACAGAGCGGCGAAAGCCTCCTTGTCGGAAATAGCGATCTCGGACAGCATCTTACGGTTCAGGGTGATGCCTGCCTTCTTCAGACCGTTCATGAAGGTGGAGTAGTTCATACCGTTAGCCTTGCAGCCGGCGGAGATACGGGTGATCCACAGACGGCGGAAGTCGCGCTTCTTCATGCGACGGCCGGCGAATGCGTAGTTGCCGCTCTTCATGACGGCTTCCTTAGCCATCTTAAAGTGCTTGGACTTGCTGCCCCAGTAACCCTTAGCAGCCTTCAGAACCTTATTTCTTCTCTTGCGCGTCATCATTGCGCCCTTAATTCTTGCCATTTTTCTTTCCTCCTATAGCGATTCTCGTTGATTACTTCTGGATGAGTGCTCTGATGTTGGCAGTCATTGCCTCGCTCAGAATGGCGCTGGAGCGCAGATGTCTCTTTCTCTTGGCAGTCTTCTTGCCCAGGTTGTGGCGGTGGTGGCAGTGGTTGATCTTCACCTTACCGGTACCGGTCACGGAAAATCTCTTGGCAGATGCCTTGTGTGTCTTAACCTTTCCCATTTTTCTTTTCCTTCTTTCATTGTACTGAATGGCCGCGCAATGGGGTTCGCACGGCGCATCCGTTGGCCCATCTTTGGGGCCGTTTATCATGCATACCCTCGAGATCGAGGTTCATGAACAAAAATGTGGGGGGATGTGCGTATATCGTAGGTTACCCTTCGATGCAGACAGTGTCTGCGCACAGAATGCTTACTTCTTGTTGGAGAGGGGACTGATGACCATGCTCATGAAACGACCGTCCAAAACGGGCTTCTTGTCGCAGGAACCGACGTCCTTCACATCCTCGAGGAACTTCTCGAGAATATCACGGCCGATGGCCATGTGGCTCATCTCACGTCCGCGGAACTTCATGACCACGCGAACCTTGTTGCCGGAGGTCAGGAACTTTCTGGCCTGGTTCATCTTGGTCTCATAGTCGTGGGTGTCGATGCGGCAGGACAGCTGGATCTCCTTGAGCTCCACGGTCTGCTGCTTCTTCTTGGCTTCCTTCTCTCTCTTCTGCTTCTCAAAGCAGAACTTGCCGTAGTCCATGATCTTGCACACAGGGGGAGTTGCCATAGGTGCGATCATGACCAGATCCAATTCCTTCTCATAGGCGATCTTGAGGGCTTCCTTGGAGCTCATGATACCAAGGGGCTCTCCATCGGCGGTTACGACTCGGATCTCCTTCGCGGTGATTTCCTCGTTGAGGAGAGTCTGAGCTTCTTTAGCATTCGCGGCGATAGGTAAACACCTCCTAAAAATAAAAATCGTACCGAAGCGATTCACCCCGGCACACAGAAACCCACCCATATCTTTGAGCGGAACGTCTATTGACCTCAGCGCGTTCACAGACGGCGGGGTGGAAACCGGGTGGTTTCGCTTCATTTACTGCAATAGTATAGCACAAAGGAGTGCATTTGTCAATAGCTTTTCAAAAAATATTTTTGTATTTTTCATCTTTTTGAAAAGTCGCATGGCTCAGGCAAGGAGCAAGGAGACCCCGCGCGGGGTCTCCTTGAAGGTTATCTGCCCTTGTAGCTCCAAATTAATCGAGTCGTCGTTGCGGATCCAATACTCGCCGCTCCCCGCACGATGAGTTTTCAGAGATGCCCTCCGATCGGCGCAACGACACCCACTATTATGAATATCGCCCGTAAATCCCGCTGTACTGCGCGAAGGCTTCATCCTGACAGCGGCTCAGCTCGCAGGCCTCCTGCCAACGGCGCACCGTCGCACGGAAATCGTTTCGTGTGGCGGTATCCATTACCGAGATAACAGATTGGCCCCACGCCTTATCCTCATAGGCCGCTCCGCGAAGGGCATCTGCCCACAAATTCGTCCTGTCCGCCAGCTCGCGAGCAGTCCGACTCTCAACGGCCCTCGCGCGAATTCGATCCCGTAGCGCCGCCGTTCCGAGAGATAGCCGATGGAGAGAATCCCACAACTCGGCACAGACGAGTGTGTCAGCCTTTTCCGCCAAACAGGCGCGGATTGCATCCCACCGATCATCCTCCATACACCCGTCGCAAATCCGTTGCCAATCCAAAGCAAAGAAACCTTCCCCGCTTCGGGTATCCAATCTGAACAACCGCTCACGCTCGGCCGTGTAGGCGGCATGGAGACGACGGTACCGCGCGGTGTCCTCCTCCCAATCGGTTTGCAAGCAGGCCAACAGAGGAGGAAGCGCATCCCTCAACCCCTTCGCGAACGGGCGAGTGCTTTCCAAGCCCACGCGGCCGCAAATCCAATCGCTACCCTGACTTTGCAGGATATCCAGGCTATCCACCAGTACACGCTCCAACGAGTCTACTGTATTCTGCCGCGAAACCAGCATATCCGCCAAACGGCTGTTCATCTCAAGACACGCGGCATACGCGCGCTGTCCGGGATCGGAATCCCCCTCATCATCACTTCCCTGATAAAGTGTCCGCATGACAGGACGCAGGGTGACCCAATGCTCCGAAAGTATTTCCCGCAGCATCTGCCGATTCTCCCGAATCCGCGCTCGATCCCCGTCATTCTCTTGATCGTACTTACGAAACGTGTGGTACAAAAGCTCCCATTCGATACGCTTGTACCCCGGGACCCCCTCGGGAGGCAACACGGTAGACAAGGGGCCTCGTCGTTCAAGCATCTCGGTTACCGTGGTACGAATCGCGTCACTGACGCGAACGGATAGTCCCACACTTCGCTTCAATAATCGATCAAGATAGCTTTGCTCGATCTCGACACGCGTCCCCAAAGACGGTCGATGGTGGCTGTCATACCCCTCGGGCAAAAGCGCGATCAGTTTTTCCAACTCTGCCAAGCGGGCACAGCAATGGCTGCGGAACACCTCATAGGAAGCGCTACCGGTCATAAACGCAACCGCACCCGACGCGGCGGAGCGTTCTCGCGCACGTCCCGCAAAAAATTTTGTCGCTCTCTCTGAAAATTCAAAATCATGGATGCTATCCGTAATGAGTCGAACCAAATATTCCTCTAAACGCATCCGATACCGCCAAAGCATCCCCGGAGACTCTTGTAAGGAACGACCCTCTACAGCATTTAACGTAAAAACGCCTTCAGACAAAAGGATCAATGCAAAAGGTTCAGGATGATGGATCTCCTTCCGCTCGTACCGCAAGCGCAGCGGAATATCCGCGGGTGTAGCCTCATTCCACAGAACAGACATTCCATGCTCGTCCAACAGGTACACGTGGAAATTCCCGGCAGCAAACATGTCCACCACGTACGTGTCAGATTCAGAAGCAAAGAAACGACAGACACCCATGGACACGGAGAAAAAAGCCGGGTCAATCTCATCAGCTCCCCGAGCCTCGGCCAAGCGCTCTCGGAACGCGGCCAAATTCTGGTTCAAAGCCGCCTGCAAAAGAAGACAAGTCTGTTCTACGGAAGCCCCCTTGGCAGAACCGCCCAAGGTTTGCAAGGCGGTCACTTCAGCCAACGCGGCACAGAAACGGGAAACCGTATTCTCGGGATTGATCTTGTTCTGCCCAAATGCCATACGCAAAGCGGCACGGTTCTCCTCGCTATTCTCCACAAGATCGGCGAACAAACCGGTCATCAATCCATCCGCGCCCTCCATCGGCATTTTCAAAACAGGCGAACCGTGGTCATCCCGCGCTTCAAAACCATTGGCAGCAATCAAGAACGTCCCCGTAGCCAAAGGACAGGCATCCGAGATCATACCAAAGGCTTCAGGATTCTCCGCCAAAAATGACATATCCCCGCGCAGGCCATCCCGATCCTCACCACCGGGTATCTCTCCCGGATCTTGCGCGAGAATTCGCTCGATCTGTTCCATTCGGATTTCTCCTTTCCCGAAACTCCCATCCGGAGTCCACATGTATTTTTACATTATTATCATTATAGCACAAAGACATTTGTTTGTCAACCGTAGCCCCCCGTATTGTTCCCTCTCCCCCTCAAAAAAGCACGCGCCCATCAAATCGCAAAGCGCCCGATTTTACATTTTAAATTTTTTTATTTTTTTCAAAAAACCTATTGACAAATCCGACGAGATATGCTATAATATGCAAGTCGTCAAGGCACGGCCCATTGGTCAAGCGGTTAAGACGCTAGCCTCTCACGCTGGAAACTCGGGTTCGATTCCCGGATGGGTCACCACTAACAACCTAAATCGAATGATTCGGTTTAGGTTGTTTTTCTTTTTGTCTCAAAGCGTTTTCAGATGGTGATCGTAAGCCGTATATTCTTCCGTCTCAGCTCATACGAGTTCTGGATATGCGCCGGTATAGTCGTTTCCCTGTCACAAACAGAAAGGCCCTGACCCTCGTCAGGACCCGTCTGTAAGGGGCTATTAAAGTAGATGTGGATCTTACGATTCATTTTCACCGTCTTACGGATACTGATTCCCCATGGAGAACCGTGACGTGCTTTTACGCTCGGTTCTCCATGGCGTTTTTTCGCCATTACGGCTCGGAGCTACTGAAGTCATAAGCCACAATCGCATCGCCGAGAACGGCGTTGGGATTCAAGGCCAAGACCTCCGAGGCATCCAGCGCACGGGAATAGATCTGGATCCCCGCCAGCAAGCCTCGCAAGGTTCTTCCCTGCTGTTGATCAATGCCCACGCCCGGTGCAAAGCGGTTGGAATTCACCTTATTGGTGTGGGCGCGCTCCGACACAAGAACACCGTCAATGTAAAGCTTCATGCCCTCGCTGTCACGAACCGCCGTGATGTGGATCCAGCGTTTTGCGGTCACCTTTGTGGTAACAGACACCCAAGCGCCGTCGTGAACGAAGAACTGCAGATCTCCGCTGTTGTTGGTCTTCACCGATACCTGCGTATCGCCCTTGGCGAAGATGACGTTATGGCTGTTCGTGTCGGCCAGATTGACCCAAACCGAGATGGTAAACTCGGAGGTTCCGGACAGGGTCTTGTTGATCGTGCCATCCTCGTCGGGGATGGGGAAATTGCCGCTGAAGATGTAGCCCGAGGGAGAGTCCTTGTCCGCGAAGACCACGCTGTTCTCGGCGGTGGTATCATGGTCGTTCCCCGTCAGATCCTTTACGGTGATATCCTGTCCCTTCTGGGTCTCCAGATAAGTAAGTATGCTATAGGATGTCACAAGTGCCTTCTGTGCCTCGGTCAGGGCGTCGTAGGCGGCTCGCACCTCCTTCAAATTGGTCTGATCAAACAGAAGCTCACGAATAGCCGTATCCACACGCTCCGCCATCATGGCGTCGATCTCGGCGTCACCGCGGGATACACTGTCTCTCCACAGGCGGGACAGATCCGTCAAGGCCGAGGTGTCGGCGCCCTTGGCAAAGGGCACGAGGGTCACACGGAAGGTCAGGGTCTCCCCGACGGGTATCCGATACTGGGGCAGGGTTTCAGGGCCGTTGGAGGAGCCCGTGCCACGGGACATATACGAAAGCGTCAGATACGTGAAGGACGGATCATCGGGCAGTCGATAGGTAAAATTACTGCGTTCTATGTCACTCACCGAGAAATGCAGTGCCTGAGCCTCCATGGAATCCGCCACGGCCATAAGACCGGTATTCATGTCCTTGGAGGTCAAGGCGTACCAGCGCACACCCATCCTATTTCCGCAATCCTGGGGCTTACCGAAAGGATAGAAGTTATCGGTCACGGTAGAGGTATACACACCGGGTATACTTCCGCGCATACGGTCCACGAAGCCGTCGTGCTCACCGTATCCATACCAAGTCGCCTGCTCGTAAGAGGCGGGCAGGGTCAGAACCAAGCCGTAACGAGACATCTCACCCGCAGAAGCATCGGCATCCAGCGTGGCCTCGATTCCAATTTCTCCGCTACCGTACACGGTGTAGCGAACGGTCTGAATGGAGCTACCCGCGTTCTTGACGGGCATCACGGCGACGATCTCCACGCTCTTTTTGTCTTCGGAGACCGCAAAGGTCACGGATGTCGCCGTACCCACGGCGGCGGTCTTCCAGTAATCGCTTCGGTCACCGGAGATAGTCGCACGGTGATAGGTGGGGGTCAGGGGCTTGCTCAGAATGCTTTCGTTTTGATACGTATAGGAAGCCAGCGCGCCGTCCTTTTTGGTGAAGCGGGCCTCAAAGTCGGTTCCCTTGACCACGATGGCATCGCCGTCCTCGGTGACGGTAACAGCCGTCATGGCGTTTCGGTCAGCAGACACGTGGGTCACCTCTACGGGGAGATCAAAGGACTCATGGGCGACCGCGTAGCCCGCGGAGGCCCATTCGGTGTCCGCCTTGAGC
Organism: Eubacteriales bacterium; assembly: GCA_045655025.1. GTDB lineage: Bacteria > Bacillota > Clostridia > Oscillospirales > CAG-272 > CAMEON01. The sequence continues at coordinate 22,046 of JAZOOM010000106.1, forward strand.
TTGGCGTACAGCACCAACGCGAACTCGTCGTCGGCTGCGATGGAATCGGGGAGCTTGTACGGAACCGTCACCTCCACGGTCTTGCCGGGAGCGCAGGAGACAGCCAGATCACCGCTGTCGATGACTACGCCGTTTCGTCTCAACTCGTAGGAAAGGGCATAAGCCGACAGATCCGTATATTTATACTCATTGTAAACTTGGATCTTACCTGCCTTCAGGCCCTGCACGTCCGAGGTGAACCAGACGCTCTGGTACACGTACTTGACCTCATAGGCCTCAGGCTGGAGGGTTCTGTCGGGGAAAACGATGCCTTCGTGACAACCATCTTTGTCATTCTCCCAACCGCCCCACGCGCCGTCGTAGCCGTAGTAGTAGCCGGTACCCAGATAGTCGTTCTGTGTGCCGGGCACGGGAGTATAGATAGTCTGATCCACAAAGTCCCAGATGTATCCGCCCAGTACGTTATCGTAGGCACGGATGGCCTCCCAGTACTCGTAGAGATGGCCGGTGGAGTTGCCCCGGCTGTGGGCGTACTCGTTCAGAAGCCAAGGCATACGGTTGGCGGCCTTACCCTTTTCCACTACGTAGCTGATGTCGCTGTACATATTGCAGGCCAGATCCTCGCCGCCGCCAAAGCCGCAGAGGGTGGTCATGCGGGTGGGATCCAGAGCGCGGGTCTCGGCGGCCATATCCTTGAATACCTGAGAGCCGTGTACCTCGTTGCCCAGAGACCAGATCAGCACCGAAGTGCGGTTCTTCTCCAGCTCCACCATGGACAGCATACGATTCTTCAGCATATCGCGGAAATAGGTCTCGTTCTCCTCCGCGCTGATGCCCCAGTGGGACTCGATGTTGGCCTCAGACATAACGATGATGCCGTAGCGGTCGCAGAGGTAATACATATACTTGTCGTTGGGATAATGGGAGGTACGCAGAGCATTGATATTGAGCTGCTTCATAATCTCCACGTCCTTTTGGTAGAGCTCATGGGACACGTATTTACCCGTGGCGCCGTCGTTGTCGTGGCGGTTCACGCCCTTCAGAAGGATCTTCTTGCCGTTGAGCAGAACGTCACCGTAGGAATCGTTGGGGCGGTCTCCCACGGTAGGGGTAAACTCCAGCTCGCGGAAGCCCAGCTGCTGGGCCATACTGCCGTAGTAAGCACCGTCCGCGCCGTAGAGGGAGATCACAAGGGTGTAGAGGTAGGGATCCTCATCCGACCACAGGTGGGGGCTCTTGACCAAACGGGACATATCCAGCACCGCGGTCTCCCCCGAGGCGAGGGCAGCAGACATGGAGGCCGTCAGGGGATCATCGGCAAAGAGGTTCTTTCCCGTGTGATCCAGCAGGGCTACGTCTACCCAAAAGTCGGCGGGGATCTCACCCGTAGTCTTGTTCAGAAGATCCACCGAGACAGACAGGGTAGCGTCGGTGTAGGTCTTATCCAGATCCGTGGTGACGGTGTAATCGTACAACTGGACGCAGGGGGTGGAATACAGCCAGACGTCACGGAAAATGCCCGCCAGACGGAACATATCCTGATTCTCGAAGTAACTGCCGTCGCACCAGCGCAGGACCATGACGGCCAGCAGGTTTTCGGAGCCGTCCTTATTCAGGTAGGGGGTCAGATCGAACTCCGCAAGATCGTAGCTGCTCTCGGCATAGCCCACCTCATAGCCGTTGACCCATACGTAGTAACAGCTCTCCACACCGCCAAATGCTATGTAGACCGAGCGGTCCGACTCCAGCCAGCGCTCGTCCACCGTAAAGGTGGTGCGGTAGAAGCCCACGGGATTGAGACCCGTCGGAGCCTCGGGGATCTCCGCTTTGTTCTCGTCAAAGTGACTCCACGGATAGATCGTATTGGAGTAGATCGGGAAATCGAAGCCCTGAGTCTGCCAGGAGGCGGGCAGGGTCACTTCCTTGAAGCCGCCGTAGTATGCCTTTTTCTCGTCACCGACGGTGTGCTTCCCGCTGTATTTCGGAGCCGCACCCATATCGTAATCGGGCTTATGGAAGGCTCCGTATACCCCCGCTGACTTGGCCTTGTCCAGATTCTTATAGACCGCCAGCTGCCAGGGCTTCCCTTCCCCGGTCAGGAGTTGATAATAGTTGGATTTTGCGTAGTCATAGTTCACGGCACCCAGTCTCGCGGCCTCCGCAGACTGGTAGAACAGGGTCTCGGAGGAATGGGGGGCCATGCGGTTGGCGTAGAACACCTCGGTCTGACGCACGTTGGTCCCGTCAATGGAGGGAGACAAGGTTCCTGTCCACTCGTTCCCCGTAAAGATCTTGTCCCCTGCCTGATGGGCGGTGGTGACGGTATAGGGCAGGGCTACCGTTTGGTCGGGCAGCTCCGGAGGCTGTGTATCAGCCTCTGTCTGGGCATCGGTGGTATCGGGCTGCCCGTTCGTCATCTCGTTCGTGATCTCGTTCGTAATCTCGTCTGTTGTCTCTGTCGGAGGCACACTCGGACGGCATCCCGCTAACATCAGGATTGCCATCAAAAGGACACCGATAGTCATACGTTTTTTCATGCTTTGCTTCTTCCTTTCTGCTGCCTTATAAAGTACCCAAGGGAACCTCTGAAAATCGTTTCCGGCATACGATCCTGCACTTCATGGATCTACCGTTTTGCAAATCGTTATCGCTCCAGCTCCCAAACCGCCTGCATGATTACAGCAGGCCGATCCGCTCGCTCTCTGGCGTAGAATACCGTAAGAATATCCCCATTGAGAAGCTCCACCGAGGCGGGATATCCCAAGTCATGATGAACGCCATTAACATACAGATCGTGATCCGTATCCCACGTGCGTCCCCAGTCGCGGCTGATCATGACCTTGATGCCGTAGGGAGGCTGGCGGTATCCGTAGGTGGAGATGAGAGTCCCGTCGCAAAGCTTCAGCAGATGGGGCGGAGAACCGCCCTGATCGGCCAGAAGGGGCCGCGGAGCGGAGAAGGATCGCCCTCCGTCGCAGGATTCGGATTGGTAGACCGTGAAGAGGCCTTGCCCCTGTACGCGAATGTGGACCAGAATACGTCCGTCCTCAAGGACGATGGCATGGGGCTCGTGGCTGTCCAGATGGGGAATATCGGGGATCTCCCCCAGCATCTCGCTGTTTCCGTCGGGGGACAGGCGAAACGCCGCCAAATGACGGTCGGGTGAGTGGGGGTGGCCGAAGAATCGACCTACGTAAAGGATATCCCCCTCCTGCGTCAGAGTGGGTCCGTGAGGGGAGGAGACGGGACACCGCAGAACATCCCCGAAGGTCTTACCGCCGTCATGGCTGATGATGAAGGTAGACCCCAGATAGGCGGCCTCGGCCGATTCGCCGTCCAGCACATCCAGATAGCCGTCTATGTAGGGATTGTTGCCGTCGTTCCGCTCGGCGGTCTCCCAGTAGCCCCGATTAAAGGCGCGCTGGGTCTCCTTGGAGTTATTGAAGCTGGTGACGAGCAGACTTCTTTCCCCGAAGGGGAGGATCCCCGCGTCGCGGTCATCCAGCGGTGTGTCCATGACGACGGCAGGACGGCTCCAGGAAGCCCCCTCGTCATCGCTGACACACATGACCACCTTCCCGAAGGGACAGATATGCCGATACCGAAATCCCGAAGCCACCATGGCCAGTCGTCCGTCCTGCAAACGAGCCACCGAGGGCCACGCAAAATAACCGTTTGCGGGATTGGTTGGATTGGAGCAAATAACCTTAGTTTCTTTTACAGTCAGTTTCATGAGCGTATCTCCTTTGCGGATCATCCAAGCAGTTCGCCGTAGCGGACTTTGGTAATTTTGGTGCTGTTCAGGCAGATCCCGGTTCCGTTGCTGTGATAGTAGGCAACCAGAAATCCGTCGGCAACCTCCAGAATAGGGGAGCCGGTACGTACGTCATACGGTTTTGAGGATCTCCATGAAGGGTCTCGCATCACGGATGGCCGTATCAAAATCCGGCTTCCAAGTACATTCCAGGCTAATGCGCTCAATGTTGGGACACTGAGCAAGCACAGATGCCACCAGCTTTAATGTCTCCTCATCATCCGCACAAGGCACCAACCGATCACCCCGTCTCGCGAAGTGGGCATGAAACAGACGGTCCGCATACGCGGGGAGGGTGGACATATCCTCCTCATTGTTCCAGAAATGATAAAAGTCAACCAAAGTGCCCACAGAGGGATGTCCCGACAGATCGGCCACGGCTGCCCCCTCTTTCACGGTGTGAATGAAATTACACTCCCTGCGTGACAGGGGCTCTACCACGATCCTCATGCCATGCCCTGAGGCAATCTCACCCAGAACGGCCAGCACGTTGGCAAACTGCCGCTCGGTTTCTTCCTTGGTCAGACCCTCGGGAATCCCGCGGACGTAACCGCTTCCGATGACTGCGACCTTTCCTCCCCACATAGCGGCACGCGAAAAGCCTTTTTCGGCAAAGGCCGCGATATTTTGCAGCAGGGGCTCCTGACCTCCGTCAAGGGCATACAATTTGCTCCCGCCCGGGAAGAAGATACAGAAGGCCTCTGCCTTGATGGGAGATGCCTGCACAATGGCAGTCATTTCCGCAAATGCTTGCTCATCGAGGCCCGTCATCCAGCTGAAATTCGGCTCGATATAATCGTAGCCCAATTCCGCTGCCAATTGCATCTTATCCGGTGATGTACATACTCCGATCTTCATGATCATTTCCTCCCAATTCAGTTTAAATCATTTCGCAAAAGCAGGCGCAGGGTTTCGTAAGTGATCGTAGGGAATGTCCAAATGTTAGCATTATTTTTTATACAAGCAGGAGCGTATGCTTCATTACTTGTTGACAAAACACATGATTTGCAGTATAATAACGATAAAAAGCAGATAGCATGATCCGTTATTGCTTGTAATTATTATACAACAAATCACATTCGAACTCAATGAACAATCGTATGCTTTTACCCATCACTATTTGCACAATATTAATATACGGAGGCATAAATCATGAATATCGATTACAATGTCTTTCATTATCGCAATGCAAAGCTTCTCAGCGTTTTCGAGCTTCATCCCTGTATCATACAGTATTACGACCTTACTATAGTATTGAGCGGTGAGCTTTCCTACCGGGTCAATGAACAGCAGATCACTCTGAAACAGGGAGATATTATGCTGTTACCCCCCGGAACATGGAGGGCCCGGGATCTGCAAACCAAGGAAGTGCATTATGTCAGCTTCAATTTTTACACGGAGCGTAAAATTGATCTGCCGCTCATCATGAAAGGAGCTGCTACCGCCGAGATCCGTGCCCTCTTTAAGGCCTTTACGCCGCCCCATCTTTCCGTTTTGGAAAGAGGCAAGGAAAAAGCAGCCTGTATAGTCGGGTATATTTTGGAAGCGCTGACGGTTTTCAATCAACATAGCAGCAGAAATCCGCATATTCAAAAGGCTCTCAGCTATATCGATGAACACATTTTCGAGGCGATCAGTCTCTCCTCGCTTGCCGTTCACCTGCATCTGTCCCGAGAGTATACCGCGTCCCTCTTCAAAAAAGAAGTGGGGGTTCCCGTTTCGGCTTACGTCAATGAAAAAAAGCTATTGCTCGCCCGCGATCTGATACGTGATGATGAATATTCACTGACAGACATTGCCAAAATGCTCGGTTATGCGAATTACGGATACTTCTCACGGTTGTACAAAAAACGGTTTGGAGCTTCACCGTCGCAATACCAATCTTAACGTTTTTCTTTCATAATTTGCAATGACCTATTTGGATAGATTGTCATATCTTTTATGGTATAATTATATATGATGGAAATAAGTTCCCAATTATTTGCTATTCCCGTCGATTTTCGTGCCAAAATGTTATATTTCTGCCAGCTGATTGCATAATTGCGCCAATCGGGATGTAACGGTCATGTGCGTTGTCCCCGGCCGCTAAATCCGAATGTAACCATTCAGCCAATGTTTCAAATTGCTGTTTATCGGCCAGGGCTCTGCCCTGGACCCGCTTAAGGGACTTTTGAAAAAGTCCCTTAAGAATCCCCAAAACTTTCAAAAAAGGATTATTTTACAATACTTTTTGAAAGTTTTTGGAGTTCTTAGAACCTTCGCAAACTTTGCCGCAGGCAAATTTGCCCCGAGCGTAAGCGAGGATGTTTTCAAAAAGGTTCTAAGCCGCCGGAGGCCGTGCCCCCTCATCGATAAACCCAAATTTGAAGGAGACTCACCATGAGAAAAAAGCGCACCCAGACCACCAAAGCCAAGATTGTATCGGCGGCGTGGAAGCTGTTCTACGAGCAGGGCTACGAGGACACCACCGTGGACGATATCGTGTACGAGTCCGGCACCTCCAAGGGCTCCTTCTACCATTATTTCAGCGGCAAGGATGCCCTTCTCTCCTCCCTGTCCTACCTCTTTGACGAGAAGTATGAGGAGCTGACCGACAGCCTCACCCCCGACATGACGGCGGTGGACAAGCTTCTGTATCTCAACTACGAGCTCTTCCGCCTCATTGAGAACTCCATCTCCATGGAGCTTCTGGCTCGCCTGCTCTCCACCCAGCTGGTCACCAAGAGCGAAAAGCACCTGCTGGATCACGACCGCACCTACTACCGCCTGCTCCGCACCATTTTTGCGGATGGACAGCAATCGGGAGAGTTCGGCACCGACTTCTCGGTCAACGAGATGGTCAAGACCTTCGCCCTGTGGGAGCGGGCCATCCTGTACGACTGGTGTCTGGTGGGAGGCGAATACCCCCTGGCCGAGTACGGCCGCCGCAATCTGCCCCTGATCCTCACGGGATACAAGGCCCACGTCGACGCGTAAATCCCCCGTCCGCCCCTTTTGCAAGTGAGATTGCCCTCCTCTTTCATAATTTGTTCTTGGGGATTTTTCACAAAAATTTTGAGTGATTTTCACCTTTCACAAAAAGACCGTACTGCGGTCTACATAAAAAGCCGTTTCGTTTCAATTGCTTTTGATTCGAAACGGCCATTTTTATCCATTTCTCCGTACATAGTCCGTTCTGTATTTCAGTCTAATTTGATTTGTGCTATAATACTACATCTTTTGATTCTGAAAGGAATATTATCATGCAAATCTCGGATTGGATCATGCTTGGCACCATCGTCCTGTACATGGCCATGATGCTGGCCATCGGTGTGGCCGTTTCCAAAAAGAACAAGACCGCGGGAGATTTCTTCCTCGGTGGCCGTAAGCTGGGCCCGCTGGTCACCGCCATGAGCGCGGAGGCCTCGGACATGAGCGGATGGCTCCTCATGGGTCTGCCTGCCGTCGCCATGATGGGCGGCCTCGCGGAGGCTTCCTGGACCGCCATCGGTCTGGCCATCGGCACTTACCTCAACTGGCTCTTCGTGGCCAAGCGTCTCCGCGTCTACTCCCAGCGCGTGGATGCCTTCACCATCCCCGACTTCTTCTCCCGCCGCTTCGGTGACAAGAACCGCGTGCTGACCATCATCTCCGCCCTGTTCATCGTCATCTTCTTCATCCCCTATACCGCCTCGGGCTTTGCCGCCTGCGGTAAGCTCTTCTCCTCCCTGTTCGGCATCGACTACATGCTGGCCATGGTGGTGAGTGCCGCCGTCATCGTCATCTACTGCACCTTGGGCGGATTCCTGGCCGCCTCCACCACCGACTTCGTTCAGTCCATTGTCATGACCATCGCCCTCTTCGTGGTGGTGGGCTTCACCGAGGGCATGGTCAACGGCTTTGACGTGGTATTTGCCAACGTGGGCGAGCTGGAGGGCTTCCTGGATCTCTTCAAGGGTCACAACGTGGCCACCGGCGAGACAGGCTCCTACGGTGCACTGCCCGTGGTTTCCACTCTGGCTTGGGGTCTGGGCTACTTCGGTATGCCCCACATCCTCCTCCGCTTCATGGCCATCGAGGATGAGAACAAGCTGAAGACCTCCCGCCGCGTGGCCTCGGTCTGGGTGGTCATTTCCATGGGTGTCGCCGTTCTCATCGGTGTCATCGGCTACTCCCTCATGAAGAACGGCATCCTGCCCACCTACGAGAGTGCCTCCGCCGCCGAGACCATCATCGTGGACATCGCCCGCTTCATGAGCCAGTTCGGCTTTGTTCCCGCCATCACGAGCGGTATCATCCTGGCAGGCATTCTGGCCTCCACCATGTCCACCGCCGACTCCCAGCTTCTGGCCGCCGCCTCCTCGGTGTCCCAGAACCTCATCGTGGAAGCCTTCAAGGTGAAGGTCTCCGCCAAGACTAACATGATCATCGCCCGCGTCACCGTGGTGGTGGTCTCCATCATCGCCATCTTCCTGGCATCCGATCCCAACAGCTCGGTATTCGGCATTGTGTCCTTCGCATGGGCAGGCTTCGGCGCCGCCTTCGGCCCCGTCATCCTCTGCGCTCTGTTCTGGAAGAGAACCAACAAGCAGGGTGCCATCGCGGGCATGATCGCCGGCGGTGTTACCATCTTCATCTGGAAGTTCGTGATCCGTACCGTCTTCGCGGACACCATCCTGAACATCTACGAGCTGCTCCCCGCCTTCATCGTGGGCCTCATCACCATCGTCGTCGTGTCTCTGCTGACTCCCGCTCCCTCCCTGGAGATCACCAACAAGTACGACGAGGTCAAGGAAAACTGCAAGGGCTTCTGATCCCCTGCACATAAAAACGTCCCTCTCGCGCAACCGTGCGGGAGGGATATTTTTACGTCCATCGTTGCCGGTACAAAAGGCAAAAGAAAAACCGAGTCCTCTGTGGAGGGCTCGGCTTTCCTTTGAGTCATGCAGCGAATGACCTCAATTACTTCATGTTCTCGTAACCGACGAGAGTCTGAAGCAATGTCTGGGCGTACACGCGGTAGAACCAGTCGTTGGGATGGTTGATGTTGTTACCGGAGTAGTCGTTGAAGGTCTTGTGCTCCTGAACAGCCTTGGACACGGAGTGCACGCAGGCAACGGCAACGGGCTTGCCATCCTTGACGTAGGTCTTAGCCAGAGAGAGAAGCTGCTTCTCCTGCTGCTTGATGGGGTCGAGATCCCAGTTGGAGCCGGAGTGAGGAGTCATGGTGGAAACGATCATGACGGAGACCTCGGGCTTCAACTCATACATAGCGTCGATCATCTTCTTGGTGTTGGCCTTGGTCTGGGTAGCGGCCATACCGCCGTCGTTCATACCGTAGCCCAGCACGAACAGATCACAGCCGTACTTCTCCACCTGCTCCTTGACAAACTTGTCGTAGTTGGACACGCCGTCGTTGGAGTTCCAGCCGCCGATCGCGGTGTTGACGTAGGTAATGGTGCCGCGGGTACCCGTGCCGTACTCGGTGGCGGGAACGGTGTGGCAAGGCATGGAAGCCACCAGACCGGTGTTGACGTACTTCACCTTGTAGCCGAACAGGTCAGCCAAAGCCTCGGTGAAGAGCATGGCGTACGCGCCCTGCTTGGGCTGAACGCCCTCGGAGAAGGTGGAGCATGCGCCCCAGGTGATGGAGTCACCGTAGAAGAGCACGGTCACATCCTCGCCGTCTACCAGCTTCTTCACGAAGTCCTTGTAGACCTCCAGCTGGCTCTCCTGTACGTAGCCCTCCCAAGCGGCGTCGTGGGTATAGGTCACGGAGATCTGCCACTGCTTGACCTGGCTCTCACCCCAGAACATGGGCTTGCCGTTCATCTGGATGAGGGAGCCGGGATGGTTGTAGTACTTATCAGAGGTGATGACCTTGATGGAGGAGTCGGCGGTGATCTTCAGCTTGCCGTCCTCGACCACGAAGTCCTTGCCCTCCTCGTAGACCTTCTTGCCGTCGTAGGAGGTGACGGAAACGATCTCCTTGATGGGGAACAGAAGGGACTTCACGTCGCCCTTGTCCAGGAACATGACGGTCTCCTTGACGGAGGTGGTGCCGCCGAAGATGTTCTGCATGGCCTCGACCATGTCCTCATCCTTGACGTTCAGACCGATCTGATCGGCCACGGGAGGCTCGGTGGGAGCTTCGGTGGGTTCTTCGGTGGTGGTCTCCTCGGTGGTGGCCTCCTCGGTGGTGGCCTCCTCGGTGGGCTCCTCGGTGGGCTCCTCGGTGGGTGCCTCAGTGGGAGCGGGAGTGACCTCGGGAGTGGTCTCCTCGGGGGTGGTGTCGGGGGTCTCGGTAGCCGTGTCGCAGGCGACCAGACCGACGGCCAGAATGCCGATCAGCATAAGGGCCAGAGCGGCAATGAGGTTGCGGGTTCTCTTGTTCATGTTTTTTCTCCTTTTTATTTACAATGCTTGAACAGCAATGTGTACGGTAGTGGGGTTTACTTGGTGCCCGTAGAGCCGAAGCCCCCCGCGCCTCGCTCGGTCTCATCCAAAGAATCGACCTCGGTAAACTGCGCGGTGATGACGGGCATAATGAGGAACTGGGCCACGCGATCCCCGGGCTCAATGGTTTGGGGAATACTGCCATGGTTGTGGAGGGCCACCATCAGCTCTCCGCGGTAATCGGAGTCGATGACACCCACCTTGTTGGCAGGGGCAAGGCCTCGCTTGGAGGCCAGACCGCTGCGGGCGAAATTGAGGCCCACGTAGCCCTCGGGAATGGCCATGGACAGCCCCGTGTGGATCATGACGGTCTCGCCGGGGGCAATGACAATGGGATCTCCCTCGGGGAGGGCGTAGAGGTCAGCTCCCGCCGCCCCCGCCGATCCGTAGGTGGGCAGGATGGCCTTGGGATGCAGTTTCTTGATTTTGAGTTCCATATCAATTCCTCAGCAGGATCTCGTGAGTACCCGAGCCCATTTTCAATACCAAGTTGCCCTTGCGGAAGTAGCCTACAGAGCCGGCGGGAACGGTGATGGTATAGGTGGTCTTGTCTTCCTCCCGCAGGAAAGCAACCTTGATCTCACCGTAGGGGGAGATATGGCTGACGGTGGCAGAAGGAATGGCGGTGTAGTCGCAGGGACAAACCTCAAAGGTAGCAAAGCCGGGTTCCATGGGTTGGATACCTGCCACGTGGGCGTAGAGGAAGTAGGCAAAGCCCGAGTGCATGGGGTGGTTGTAGGAGGCGGTGCCGACCTCACGGGGCATACCGATGCCCTTATGCTCCAGGCACTCCCACAGGGAGGTTGCGCCGTCGTCCAGCATAGTACCGAAGCTGAAGTGGTCACGGTTGAACATGTACTTCAGAGCCACGTCACCGTAGCCGGCCTCGGACAGAGCGGGAATGAGGTACTTGTTGCCGTAGATGCCCGTGGACATGGCGTAGTCGTCTTCCTCCATAAGCTTCAGAAGAGCTTCCAGCAGGGCGTCGCGCTCACCGTCGGGGTACAGACCCGTCTTCAGAGCCACGCCGCAGGTGCCCCAGGTGGAGTAGCGGTGCTCCTCCGGGATCCAGAAGTGGCGGTTGAAGGCCTCCTTAATGTTGGCGGCCAGCTCTGCGTAATCCAGCTTGGTGGGAAGTCCCAGCTCGCGGGACAGTTCATCCATCAGACAGGCGGTCTCGTAGAACATGGCGGTGGAGGACTCGGGCACGGGAATGCGGCGCTCGTGGTGGTTGCCCAAAGGAGGACACCAGTCGCCGAGGCCCCGGGAAATGATCAGCTCGTCCTCGTACTGGGACTTGTCGTTTCTCGCGTCGTTGATCTCGTGCTGCATCCACTTCTCCATCTGATCCCAGTGAGAGCGGACGATGGCATCGTTGCCGTAGTAGCGGTACATCCAGTAGGGCATGATGACGTTGGCACAGCCCCACAGGGGAGAAGCCTCCCCACAGCCGCGCTTACCGGGGGCGATCATCTGCCATACGCCGTAGACCTCATCCTCGGTGCGGAAATCGTGGATATACTTCTCGTAGGAGGCCTCCATATCGTAGTTCATGATACCCGTGTTGCACACCACCTGGGCGTCACCCAGCCAGCCGCACTTCTCGCGGCCGGGGCAATCCTCGGGGAAGCCGTGGTAGTTGGAGCGGAAGGTGGACATCATGATGGTCTGCAAATGATTCAGATCCTCATAGGCGCACGTAAAACTGCCCGCCCGGGTCAGATCGGTGGACATGACGTGGCACACGCCGATGGTCAGCTCGGGGTTGGAGCCGTAGGCACGGAGATCGTGGTAGCCCGTGATCTCCATGTAGCGGAAGGCGTGATAGGTGAAGCGGGGTCTCCAGGTCTCACCGTGAGCGTCACCGCGGGCAATGTACACGTCTTGCTGGATGCACTGGGTGGCGAAGGAGCCGATGGAGCGGAAGTCCAGGGTGCCGTCGGGGTTAGTGGTCTCGGCAAAGCGGAGGGTCACCTGCGCGCCGCGGGGAGAGTTGGGGATGTGGATCTCCACCATACCCGCCACGTTCTCACCGAAGTCCACAATCCACGCGCCGTCGTCCTTGCCGCTGGCCTGCTTGACCGACAGAGCGGGGAGGGTGCGGATGATACGGACGGGGGGCATCATGCAGAGCTTCAGCTCGCCGCGAGGGGTGGTGTCCTCGATCACGGAGCCCCACTCCTCCTCGTCGCCGTCGTAATCGGCAAAATCGGGAGTTTCCAGACGGCAGTCGTAGGTCTCGCCGCCGTAGAGGTTGTTGAGGGAGATGGGACTGTACTTGTACTTCCAGTCGGCGGTGTTGGTGGCAATCGTCTGCTTCTCGCCGTTCTCATAGGTGATCTCCAGCTGAGCCAGCAGGCACACGTCACCGTACTTGAAGCCCTTGCTTCCCCAAACGCGGGACTGGGAGTACCAGCCCTCGCCCAGAAGAGCGGTGAAGGCGTTCTTCTCGGCAAGGAAGGAGGTCACGTCATAGATGCGGTAGAAGACTTCCTTCTCGTAGTTGGTGAAGGGAGGATCAATCATGTCCTCGGTGATCTTCTGCCCGTTGATGTAGTACTCGCCGCAGCCCAGACCGCAGACGAAGAGCTTGGCGGCCTTGATACCGTCCTTGGCCTCGAACTTGGTGCGCAGATAGGGTGCCCAGCCCTCGATATGTTTTTTGGGCTTGATCCATACGCCCTCCCACTCGTCGGGGGCGATGGCGGTGAAGAACTCCACCGAAGCGGTGGCGGTCTCGCCGTGGTTGTCGGTGACGGTGACGGTCAGGGTGTAGTCGGAGCGGGTGTCCAGCACAGCCTCCACGGGGACGTGAACAGACTTGGTGCTTCCCTCCCCCACCCAAGAGGGGGCATCACACCCAACCTTGGTGATGGCAGCCTTGTAGGCAACCTGCAAAACGTCCACGTTGTCGGAATCCAGCTTCCAACCGATATACAGATCCTTGCAGGGGGCGTATGCGGGGTTCTTTACGGCGTTGATGGAGAGGTCGTAGAGCTTCAGCATAGCGTTGTTTTCCTTTCAGAAAAGAATTTCATGGGGGATTTAAATTTATGTCGGGGAGGACACGCGCCCGTAAGGGCGCATATCGAGCCGCCTTGGCGGCATATCGAACCGCAAAGGCTTAGGCCGAGCGGTATATCGAGCACCCGAATGGGTGCATATCGACAAAAAAGCGCTTAATCGGTCGATATACGCCTTGCGGCGTTCGATATGTGCGTCGTTTCCCGCCGCACTCGATATTCCGCTCGGGCTTTGCCCGAGACGGATCGATATGCCCCCTTCGGGGGCGTGACGGGCTCCGCCAGCTAAACCGCAATTTACTTAATTTTCGCCCTTAACGGTGACCACGCGGCAATCGCCGGTGTAGCCCGTAGAGGTGATGTACTGGGGCACTCCGTTGGGGAACACGTCCTCGTGGTTGAAGTGGACGTGGCCTGCAAAGACAGCCACCACGGGGGTATCCTCAGCCACGCAAACGGCGTTGTAGAACCGCTGCACCGATCCCCAATCGCTGCCCATGGCACCGGGGCCCATGGTGATGTTGCGGTTGCCCCAAGCCTTACGGACGTCGGGCTCCAAGGTGTCAGCGTGAAGCGGAACGTGGAGAAGCAGAATGATGGGCTTGCCGCGCTCGCAGAGTGCCATGAACTTGTTCACGGTGTCATCGGTGACCACGTCGGAGCTGTTATCCACAGCGACCACGATGAATTCATCGTATTCTACGTAGGAGAGGTATGGGTCGCCGCCCGTCAGGTCGTTGAACAGGGGGCGGTTGACGGTGACGGAGTTACCCGTCATGTAGTCGTCGGAGTAGTTCCAGTCGTGGTTGCCCAGACAGAAGATGGACTTGCCGGTGAAGCGGCCCACGTTCTCGTAGAGCAGAGCGATGTTCTTCTCCGAGGGGAAGTCGATGAGGTCGCCCGTGAGGAACATACCGTCGGCTTTGATCTCATTGGCGTAGTCAAAGAGCAGGGGGAAGCGCTCCTCGGCGTACAGACCGTCTGCCATGAAGGAATTGCGGCGGGCGGTGTTGTACTGGATACGGGTAGCCGTCCACTTCTTCTGATCGGCATCCGAGAAGGCGGAAACGTGGCTGTCGGTGACGTGGAGGAACTTGTATTCCTTGGTCAGACCCGGGATGACCACGGTAGCGGTGGAGGGCTTGAGCAGATCGGTGCCCATGGTTTGCAGAGCGGTGACCTTATCCTTCACGAAGGCGATGGACTTGATATACACCGTCTCCCCCGCGGCGGCGGGCTTATCCAGAAAGTCGAAGCGGAGCTCGGTAAGGGTGCCGTCGTAGGCCTCGGTCACCAGAGGAAGCAGGACGTACTGCCAGCCCTTTTCGGCCTTCTTGAAGGTGCCCTCGGTGCGGACGGTCTTGGACTTTTCACCCGATTTGTTGTAGGCGGCCATTTCCACCTTGGTGTTGGTGGCGCTCTCCACCTTCATCAGCACCAGGGCCACACCGCAGTCGTTCCAGACCACGGGATCCAGCCCGGCGGCGGCCATGTAGGCGGCGTAGTCGATCTTGATATAGGGGTCACCGATGCGCTTGGTATCGGCCACGGTCAGCTTCAGTACGCTTCCCTGCTCTCCGTCCTGCACCACCGCGAACTCGGCCGCGGAATTGGGCTCGATGAAAGTGGCGTTGAGGGGGGTATCGCAGAAGGTCAGTACGGCGGCGTCGGTAGGAAGTCGGAGGCCAAGCGGT
>JAZOOM010000107.1:0-9180 GCA_045655025.1 Eubacteriales bacterium
TATCATTAAAATTTTCTTCGAAATCTTCATCTGGAATAAACAATTTATAGCGCCTAATTATCGATTCTATCATCTTAGTTAATGCTGGATAAATAACTTCATTAAATATTTTATTTTTTTTAATGATATCTTCTTCTGTTATATAATTTACTATAGCATTTTCTTCATTTTCATAAAAATAGCCTTTTTTTTCTTTTGGTTTTCTTCCTCTTTTTACCATTTTATTTGATGTGTTTTTTCCACACTTTGCACTACATTTTATCTACATTATAACAATGTACTTTCCTAACACACTCTATCAAGAGTCATACCTTAAATGTTTAAGGGGGTATATAACCCCCTTCTTATTTGCATTGTATAGGTTATTCTTCTTGATATGTTTTATTTCTATCGTGAGGGAAGAAATATTCTTTTTTAGCTAAATTAATCCACCAATTAGCTTCTGCTTCGCTCATATTATTTCCATAAATAGAAGATAATGCATCTTCTCTTCCCACAAAATGATTGTAACCAATTTTAGGGATGACAAAGAAACGTTTACCCCTATATAACGCTCTCATTAAAAATTCATACCAAAACGATAATTTCATAGATGATTTTAATGCACCTAATGTGATAAAATCTTCTGTATTAAAAATTGCTCCAGATACATTAAAATCTAAGTAATCTTCAAGACATTGTAGGTCGTAACAACCTAGCTCTTCAGAAAATGAAGATGCCCAAACCGCTTCATTTGCAAAACCAATAGGGCCCATTTTTACATCAATAATTTCAGTTAATGGTAAAAAAGCAAAAGTATTTTCTGTAGCAGAAAGGCGGGAGAAACTCACCAAAAAGAATTGACACGGAGGAGATGCTGTGGTATAATGAAGAAAATACACGAAAGGAGTACGTCTGTGGATCTGAGGCTTCTTTATCAGGATTCCCATATATTGCTGATTGGCAAGCCCGCCGGTATGCCGACCCAGCCCGATCCCTCGGGGCAGGCGGATCTTCTTTCGGCCGTGCAGGCTAGCTACCCAACCGCCTCCCTCGTCCATCGTTTGGATACCCCTACGGGCGGTGTAATGGTTTTTGGTCTGACCCCCAAGGCAACGGCCAAGCTTTGCGCGCTGGTACAGGATCACAGCCAATTCTGCAAGGAATACTGGGCGGTTACGGCGACCCCGCCCGAGGCCGAAACGGGGAGCCTGCGGGATTTTCTTTTCCATGACAAGCAGAAAAATAAGGCCTTTGTCACCGACGGAAAGCGAAAGGGAAGCAAAGAGGCTGTACTGGACTACCGCACGCTTGCCACGCTTGATGACGGCCATACGCTGCTTCTTGTCCGTCTTCATACGGGGCGTACCCACCAGATCCGTGTCCAGCTTGCCTCCCGCGGTCTTCCTCTCGTGGGAGACGGGAAATACGGAAGCCGTGAAAAAGCCCCTTTCATCGGTCTGTGGGCATACCGCTTGACGTTTCCCCATCCCATAACAGGCAGGGAAGTGACTGCCTGTGTCTCCCCCGATCCCGAACGGATGCCGTGGTGCCTGTTTTGCGATCAGATAGACTTCTCTACTCACTGACCCAATATCCGAAAGGAGATAATCATTATGCCATTTCCCAAGAACTTTTTATGGGGTACTGCCACCAGTGCCGGCCAGATCGAGGGCGGAGCCTTTGATGACGGCCGTACTCCCTCCATATGGGATACCTTTGCTGCCAAGCCCGGCAAGACCCACAACGGAGTCACCCCCGCCGTAGCCTGCGACAGCTACCACAAATTCGACCGTGACCTTGCCTCCATGAAGGCTCTGGGGGTCAATTCCTACCGCTTTTCCATTTCCTGGTCGAGAGTTCTGCCCCAAGGTGTGGGTCAGCTCAACGACAAGGGCATGGACTACTACAAGCGGGTCATTGATGCCCTGAACGAGAACGGCATCATTCCCAACGTCACCCTCTACCATTGGGATCTTCCCCAAGTGCTGGAGGACAGAGGAGGATGGGTCAACCGCGACTCCATCGAGTGGTTCGGTGAGTACGCCCACAAGATGTTTACCGCTTTTGGTGACGTGGTGCCCATGTGGTCCACCGTCAATGAGCCAATCGCCACCTACGTCGGCTACGCCCATGGCGGCTTTGCCCCCGGCTACACCAACGAGGTATGGGGCAACCAGGCTCGCCACAATATCCTCGTGGCCCACGGCAAGGGCGTGGAGGCCTTCCGTGCCGTCAACCTCAAGGACTCCAAGATCGGCGTGGTCATTGACATCTGGAAGCGTCATGCCCTCACCGACTCTCCCGAGGATATCGCTCTCATGATCGATCAGGACGAGCGCAACTGGAAGTTCTACACCGATCCCATTCTGGGCGGCAAGTACAGCGACTACATCCTGTCCCACCTAGAGCAGGAGGGAACGCTCATGAAGATGGAGCCCCACGACTTCGAGCTGACGGGCCAGCCCCTGGACTTCTTCGGACTCAACGTCTACAATCGCGTGCCCGTTACCGTCAATCAGCAGGCTCAGATGGACTTCTCCCAGGGCGGTAACTTTCTCAACAACCGCACCGAGTATTACCCCAAGGCCGTCTACGACGCGATCCATCTCCTCCATGACCTCTACGACATCAAGTGCCCCATCTACATCACCGAGAACGGCACCTACCACGAGGGCTCCGAGCCCGTAGCCGCCGATGGCATCATCCACGACGACGATCGTATCCGCTACGTAGCGGGCTTCCTTGAGTGGCTGGAAAAGGCCATCGACGAGGGCTTTGACGTCCGCGGCTACTACCTCTGGAGCCTCATGGACAATTTCGAGTGGTCGGCCGCCTACAACTTCAAGTTCGGTATCGCTCATACCGATTTTGAAACGGGCGAAACCACTTGGAAAAAGTCTGCCTACTTCTACCGCGACTTTATCCGTAAGGCAAGAGGCCTGTAAATCAACAAGGAGTTTCGTTTATGCCCACTTTTACCCTTGCATCCTTCAACATCTGCTCCGCCCATTTCCGTGAGGGACATTATACCGAGGACAATCTGGTTCGTTTGGCGGATTGCATCAACCAAAGCGGTGCCGACGTGGTCTCCCTTCAGGAGGTGGATAAAGGAGCCGCGCGCTCCGACCGCGTGGATATGACCGCTGCCTTGGCGGATATGACCGAGCTGAAGCATCACTACTTCATTAAGATCCGGGATTTCCAGGGCGGCGAATATGGTACCGCTATCCTGTCCCGATACCCCATCACTGAGAGCCGTACCATCAACTATGCTGTCCGTATCGCCACCCAGGGCACCTCCTGCGGCTACGTGGTGCTGGACGTAGATGGAACCTCCGTTACGGTATTCAATACCCATCTGTCGGTGGAAAACGAGGAATCCAACACCGAAACCCTCAACTGCTTGGGAGACGTGCTCTCCCTCTATGCCCGCGAGCATGAAGGCGGATTCCTGTGCTGTGGGGATTTCAACACTTCCCCTCAGAAGGTAGCGCGCTTTATTCCTTGGGTCAATCTGGCGCACGATGGCCTTGTTACGTACGCTGACCGCTCCATCGACCATATTCTGTACACAGACGGGATCACCGTGGAAAATCCCCGCACGATGGATACCCAATTCGATGGGACTACGGATCACAATATGGTCTTGTGTAAGGTCACGCTCTGATATTCCCTGTAGCCCAAAGAAAAATCCCTGTCCGATCGGGCAGGGATTTTTCTTTTTGGGGGATTACTTGGACTGCTCCTCCAGCAGTCTCAGCAGGTAGGAATGTACGTTGTACACCTCGTCGTCGTCACGGGTGAAGGTGACGGAGCTGGTGACGAGGTGGCTGACCAGCTCGTCGGTGAGCTCTGCGCCCAGAGCCTCCTCCAGCATGGTCAAAAGCTGGTAGTCCTCAATACCGTCTCTCATGTTGAGCAGACGGATGGAGGGAATGGGATCCAGCTGGTTGTAGGCGGAGCCGGGATAGATCAGAATGCCGTCGCCGGGGCCCGTCTTGGAAATGGGGTTACGCATGGTGTAGGTGGTGTTACCCGATGCGTCGTAGTAGGAAACGTGCCAGTACAGGAAGCCGGTCGCGCCCTGCTTGTAGGTGGTCCAGAACATGGTTCTGCCCTCGGTGCCGTCGTTGAACAGCAGGATGTTCTGGTAAGGAGCGGTATATTTGGGCTCACAGGCCACGTAGCTCCACAGCTCGTGTCCCTTCTCGGTCTTGAAGGACAGCAGACGGTCGTTCAGCTCACCGTGAGCCTTGTCCTGCTTGGCGGACTGCATGAACTGCGTACCTGCCAACGCCCCTGCCAGGTCGCGGGGGGTATTGGCGGTGAAGACCGTCGTCCAGACGTTCACATACTGCGACAGATACTCCACAGAGTCCTTTTGCGTGGTAACGGCATACTCGTCGTACCAGGAGGGGAACGCGGTGGTCTTGTCTACGCTGTTGAAGTTGAAGGAGGTGAAATCAAGGGTACGCTCAAAGGGGATGAGCATGCGGAAGTTCTCCCAGCCCCACACGTCGCGAAGCTGATCGGCCTCACGGGCGATGGCCAGGACGCTGAGCAGACCCGTGTTATCGTAGAGGGTCTCGGAGGTACCGTCGGGCCAGGTGATGGGTCTCCAGCCGCGAGCTACGCCGGGCTCGTCCTGACCGTAGTAGAACATCTTGCTTGCCAGAACGGGATCGTTCTTGATGGAATCATACTGATCCTTGGTCAGCACGCGGATGGAGGTCACGCGGGGGTTCTTGAACCAGTCGTTACCCATGACGTTGAAGTAGGTAAGGCTGCCCGTGATGGTGATGCGCTGCTTCAGGAAGTAGTTGGCGATGGCCTTGGTGATCTCCACGTCGCTGTAGCGGGTCAGGTCGCCGTTCTCATTGTAGTGGTGGAAATAGATGCTGACGGCATCCCACAGGGTAAAGGAGGTATCCAGAGCGGTCTCCTCGGAGAGGGTCACGTCGTACACGTAGGTAAATACGTTAGCGGCCTTGATGCACTCGCCCGTTTCGGCGTCGTAGATCTCGATGGTAGCCTTGTAGGAGCCGGGAGTGGTCTCGGGGGTGGTGGTTGCCTCAACCACGAAGCCGCGGACAGACTCGCGGAAGGGGTACTTTTCATGATCCCAGTTGGAGCCGGAGAAGGGGCCGACAAGGACGTAGCCTGCACCGAAGTCTACCTTGCTGTTGGCATCCATGCCGTAGCTGCCGTGCTCCGTCCAGTTGCAGTAGCCGATGTAGGAATCGTAGGGAATGACCGCGTCGGGATACACGTACTGAGCAGGATAGCCGTGGTGGGTGACGTAGCCGTCCTCCACGTAGTACTCAACGCCCAGCTCGGTGTTCAGAGTCTCACCCTTGCTGTTGGTGAAGTCAGAGATCTTGACGGTGATCTTCCTGACAGTAGGAGAATACAGGAAGAACTGACAGCCCTCGATCTCGTTCTTGGCCATTTGAATGGTGTAGGTCTCCTTGCCGTTGTCCTTGCCCGAGATGTCGTAGCGGGTCACCTTCTCGGTGAGGTGATCGAACCACAGCTTCACGGTGGGGTCATCGTTAGGTGCGGTGGCAGAGGAATCATCCGTAATGGGGTTGAAGAAGGACATGTCCATGGAAGAGCCGTAGCCCAGCTCGTACTTCTGCTTCAGGGTGGAGTTGGACAGGTTGGCGGTAAGGGCGCTGTAGTTGACGGTCAGCTCGCAGAAGCAGTAGACCGTGCCGTCGGTCTTGTTCTTGACGAGCAGGTGCACCTCATCACCCATGGTGAATTGGCTGAGATTCAGGGAATAGCTGTAGCCGGTGGCGTTGGTAAAGCCTTCTTTCTTGGCGGCCTGCAGGACGGCTGCCTCACGGTTCACGGCGGTCACACCCTCGGTGGTGTAGGTTACCTCGCTGTCCGTGCCGATGCGCCAGCCCAGCTCGTAATCGTCAATGCTGAAGCCGATCCAACCGTACAGAATGAGGTTGCCCGATTTCGCGGAAACGGTCACCTCCCAGTTGCCGGTCTTTTTGACCTTCTGGGAATAGTCGGTCTGGGTCAGGTCGTGCTTGACGGAGTCCAGGCGCACCTTGCCGATGATCTTTTTAGCATCGGCGATGGTGGGGTTTCCGCAGTCACCCGTGGTGTTTACCTTGGGAGGCTGGGTCTCTGCCTCGGTTTCGCTTTCGCTCTCGTTTTCGCTCGTGCTTTCATCCGATTCGGGCTCGGTGGCCTCCTCGGTGGTTGTTTCCTCGGCGGTGGTCTCTCCCTCCGTAGGCGTGTCGGTTTCGGTCTCGGTGCTGTCGGGCTCAGTGTCGACTACGGTATCCGCCTCGGTGCTTGCCGCGGTCGTATCGCTGTCGGTGTCTGTACCTGTGTTAGCGCCCACGCAGGATGCCAGGATCAGCATCGCGAGGGTAAACAACACCAAAACAAGTCTGATTTTTTTCATACTGTGTTTCCTCCGAAAAATGTATGAACCGAGACGGCATCTCGATTCCGATATAAACTCATATTATCATACCATAAAAAAAGGATTCTGTCAAGTGTTTCCCGGATATCCGGTCTTTACAGAAACAGAATATTGTGCTATAATACAGACAGTACGTGATACGGAGGTAAGTATATGGGATCCATTCATTCTTCACCGAGATGCTTTCGTTGCAAAAAGGATGTAAGCGAAGAACAGCGCCAAACGGTCGGAGGGCATACGTTTTGCCCCGAATGCGCTCGGTTGCCCGAGGATACGGCCCTGGACGAGCACGGATGCCGATTCCATTTCTATCATCCCGTGATCGATCTTCAAGGCGAATACGCATACTGGAGCGATGCCGTTGAACGAGCTGACAGAAACCGAAGACACGGCGTATTACCGGCAAGAACAGACAGTTGGAAAGTCATGAATATGGTCATGATACGCACGACGGAGGATCCTCAATATGCGACGGATCCCGCGTATGACCGGGACGTGAGTATTTGGACTTTTACCGATCAGGAAACGGGCGCGTGGTATTTTGAGCTGCGCGAGGAGTATCTGAGTATGTGGGATGCCTTTCCTGTTTATAACGGTGGAAGGATCACTCTGCGCGAGGCGAAGGAGTATTTGCATCGTGTCGGGAACCACATGTATGATCATGTGTTTGAGAATATCTGAAACTGAGTTTTAATTCCAAAAATATCGGACACGCCGCGCAGGGAAGTACCTATCGTGGCGTGTCCGAATTTTTGCGAAATTTGTGAAATATTTTTGTCAAATAATAAAAAAACAAAAATGATTTTTTGAGTATTAAAGCGCGGTCAGGAAGTTGCCGAGGGCGCGAGCGAGGAAGGCGTGGCCTTCATCGTTGAAGTGGAGGCCGTCGGTGGTGTAGTGCGCCTTTTCCTCCTCGTTATTCGGGTCGATGCCGAGATTCTCAAACAGATCGAGGACGGGGATGCCGAGCTCTGCTCCTCTCGCCTTGATAACCTTGACGTACTCTTCGAGTGGCTTTGCATCAGACTTTTTCATGGGTCTGGGGGAAACCTCCTTGTCGGACGTTCCATTGAAGTTGCAATGCGCGGGAGTCATAAAGACCACAGGAGTTCCGGGGTAAAGCGACTTCAAGAGTTCCATCAAATAGTAAACGGCGCCGCAGAAGGTTTCGGGTGTGCGATCCTCCATCTTGCCGAAGTAGGCGTCGCCGTGAATGTAGTCGTTGACACCGCCGTAGACAACGATCAGATCGGCATTCGGATCCATATTGTAGGCTCTGCCGCAGAAGCAGAGGTCGTAGCGCGTTTTTTCGCTTGGCTTCTCTTGATGGGCAAGTCTGGTTCCGCCGATGCCGTAATTGTTGTTGGCCTTCAGGCTATATGCCTTTTTAAGACGGTTGTCATAGCGGTTTTCAGCAACGTTGGTAACCCCCGTGCCTTCGGTGATACTGTCACCGAGGAAGTTGACAGTTAATCCTTCGAGTTTCATATTGGTTTGTCCTTTCTTTTTATCAGAGGGCTTTTGAAAAGGGTAGGGGAAAACTTTCCAAGAAAAAGCTCTCCCCCTACATATTTTGGTTGATTAAATGATTGACCCATGCATATATGATACCATCTTTACATCCTTTTGTCAATGGGTATCATCCAATAAAAATCCAAAAGAGAGGAAAGAATTGAGCGGGGCTTGCGCCCCGCTCGGTTATATTACTTTGTGAGATCGGTTTTCTTAACTGCATCTTTGTGCTGTCGTAGGTGAAGAAAGTGAATAAGAAGATCATAGCCATGTGATAAAGAATATTGAAAATAGCAAGCCAATAATTGATTGTACCATTATCAATAAATTCAATCAATACAAAAAAATATATATATTGTCAATTGGTTTTGAGAATTTTTTGATTTTTTTTGCATTTTTTCTTCGTGGACAAAATGTGGATTTAAGGAAAAAATAAAGCAGAAAAGACTCCCGAACGGAGATTCGGGAGTCTTGAAAAACGGGGAAAATCCCTTTATTTTACGGGATTACTTGCTTGCCTCTTCGATAGCCACAGCAACAGCCACGGTCATACCAACCATGGGGTTGTTACCTGCGCCGATCAGACCCATCATCTCTACGTGAGCGGGGACGGAGGAGGAGCCGGCGAACTGAGCGTCAGAGTGCATACGACCCATGGTGTCGGTCATACCGTAGGAGGAAGGACCAGCGGCCATGTTGTCGGGATGCAGGGTACGGCCGGTACCGCCACCGGAGGCGACGGAGAAGTAGCCGACACCGTTCTCCTGGCACCACTTCTTGTAGGTACCGGCGACGGGGTGCTGGAAGCGGGTGGGGTTGGTGGAGTTACCGGTGATGGAAACGCCGACGTTCTCCAGCTTCATGATAGCCACGCCCTCGGGCACATTGTCAGAGCCGTAGCAGCGGACGTTAGCGCGGGCGCCGGTGGAGAAGGGCTTCTCCTCGACCACGGTAACGGTCTCGGTGTAGGGATCGAAGGCGGTCTTCACGTAGGTAAAGCCGTTGATGCGGGCGATGATGTAAGCGGCATCCTTGCCCAGACCGTTCAGAATGACACGGAGGGGCTGGGTGCGCACCTTGTTAGCGTTCAGAGCGATCTTGATTGCGCCCTCAGCGGCGGCGAAGGACTCGTGACCGGCGAGGAAGCAGAAGCACTCGGTCTCCTCGGAGAGGAGCATCTTGCCCAGGTTACCGTGACCCAGACCGACCTTGCGGTTCTCGGCAACGGAGCCGGGGAT